>CAYYNM010000019.1:0-26518 GCA_964472945.1 uncultured Methylomarinum sp.
CGTAAACTATTATATTCAAATGAACGAAAAAATTGACTCAAAAGGGCTTTCCCTCACGACGGTTTCTATTCTCGGACAGCCTCCTAGGCTAAATTTTCTTGGGAAAAATTTCTAATAAAGCTGGGTAAGTAGCTATCCTAAATAGAGAAAATTTAGATATTCGTACTCAAGAAGTATTTTCTAAGTTGTTTGGAATGGCCTTATTTTTTATAAAGTTTGGTGCTTCAAGGATGGATTTTCAAGTGGATTATTGGATGGAAGGTATTGATGATGGTAGAAATAGAATAGATTCAGATAAAATAATAGTATATATTTATGTTATTGTTAACAATGAAACCTGGGAGTTAAATATATGAATATTAAAAAAGAATTTGACGAATTAACCGAAGCTTTAAAACAACAGCGTGATGAAATTGAGGTAAAAATACACCTTGCCAGTATGGATGCTAAAGATGAATGGCAAAAGGGTGAGAAAAAATGGGGGGAATTTGTCGATGCTTTAGGTGTTATTACAGATGATACCAAAGAAGCAAGTGCTGAATTAATTCATGCGACTAAGATTATCGGTGATGAGCTAAAAGAGACCTATAGCCGTATTTCGGAAAGGTTAAGTAAGTAAAATTAAGGGCTACCGACTTAAGACGGGACAACTTGTTTTTTTATTCTGTGGTTTGAATGCGTAGGGTGCATTCTATGCACCATAATTTGAAGATATCCCAATGGTGCATAAAATGCACCCTACCTAATCGCCCCGTCTTAAGTTGGTAGCCAAATTAAGCATTCAATCCAAAGTGTATTTTTATATTGAAAGTTTCACTTTGGAATGTTGCTCTGTTAATTAGTTCAATTAATAGACTGGATATAAGGCAGTAAAATACTTAGAGTAAAAATACTGCCTATTGTTGAAATAACAATACTTGTTGTTATGGGTGCTTCACAGGCTTGATACTGCTGAGAAAATATATAAGCACTAATACCAACTGGCATGGCAGAAGTTAGTAATGCTGTAGCAGCCCATATAGGTGAGAGTGTAAAAACTTTATAAACAAGTATCCACATTAATAATGGAAATAAAATAATTTTTAAAAATACAATAACCAGAGCAGGTGAAATATGCCCTCTTATATGGTATTTATTTAAAGATGTTCCAAGAACAAATAATGCTGTTGGTACAGCTGCATGACTCATTAAAGTAATTGATTGATTTAAGGGGGCATAAATAGGAATATTAAAAATATTAACTATACCGCCTAATATTAAACTTAATGTTATTGGACTGCTAAATAATAGCTTTAAAATACTAAAGATATTACGAAAAAAATTAGCTAGAGTGAATGATCCGTGTTCGGCAACAATCATTCCTACAGTAAACAAAATTAAGTTATGTACAGAGACAATAATAAATAAAGGGAGTAAAGAGTCCTCACCTAAAGTATACAAACAAATGGGTATTCCAATAATGGTTGAATTAGAATATGAGGCCCCCATACTAAAAACGCTTTGCTCAGGTGCGGAAAAATTAAACATAAATTTCCCGATAATAACAGCAGTGAAATAAATAAAGAGTAGGGCAGCGTAGTAAGAAAATAGAAATTCCCACTCCATTTTTTCAGGAATTTTAGCATTAATTGTCCCTACAAAAAGCATAATAGGAACAACATAGCAGAATACAAACTTAGAAATTGAGTCGCATTCAGTTTGACTTAGGTGTTTTCTATTCGCGGAAAAATAACCAAGAAGGACGATAGCCAATATTGGAAATATAGTCTCAAAAACTGCCATATATTTTAAATTCTTGGTTCTGTAGAGACAAGGCATGCCTTGTCTCTACAAATGTTAAGCAGTGTGAAAAATTACTGAGAGACACACTTTGCAATAGCAATATGCCGTGCAAAGTGTAATGGAATATAAAGTGACCTTATTTATTCAACCTCGTTGGCTAGCTTTTCAGCATAGCCAGTATAATCTCTAGGAGTAAGTGCTTGTAATGATTTTTTAGCATCTGCTGGAATTTCAAGGGTTTCAATAAATACAAATAGGTCTTCAGCTGTTATACGGTTTCCCCTGGTAAGTTCTTTTAGTTTTTCATAGGGCTTTTCAATACCATACCGACGCATAACCATTTGAATAGGTTCAGCTAATACTTCCCAGTTGTTGTTTAAATCAGCTTCAAGTGACTCTGCATTTATTTGTAGTTTAGAAATACCTTTTAAAGAGGATTGAATGGCTATGCTGGTATGAGCAATACCTACGCCAATATTTCTTAACACTGTTGAATCAGTTAGGTCACGTTGCCAGCGTGATACTGGTAGCTTTTCACTTAGAAATGAGAAAATTGCATTTGCCAAACCTAAATTACCTTCTGAATTTTCAAAATCGATAGGGTTTACTTTATGTGGCATAGTTGATGATCCAACTTCACCCGCAATGGTTTTTTGCTTGAAATAACCTAAAGAAATATAACCCCAAATATCGCGGTTAAAGTCTAGTAAAATAGTGTTAAAGCGAGATAGGGCATGAAAATATTCTGCAATATAGTCATGAGGCTCAATTTGAATAGTATATGCGTTCCAGAATAAACCTAGTGATTCAACAAAGTTTTTAGCAAAGCTTTCCCAGTCTATTTCTGGGTATGCCACACTATGTGCATTATAATTACCGACAGCACCATTTGTTTTGCCTAACAATTCTACGGCCTCAAACTGTTCCTTTTGACGTAAAAGCCTTGCAACGACATTCGCAAATTCTTTTCCAGTGGTCGTTGGACTTGCTGTTTGCCCATGTGTTCTGGACATCATAGGTTGGTTTGCTGTATTGAGAGCGACTTGTTTTATGGCTTCAATGCACTCTGTAATTTCAACAAGAAGTGTTCCACGACCCTCTTTTAACATTAAAGCATAAGATAAATTGTTAATATCTTCAGAAGTACAGGCAAAGTGAATAAATTCATTTACTTTGTGTAACTCAATATTATCTGCAATTTTTTGTTTTAGAAAGTATTCAACGGCTTTTACATCGTGATTGGTTGTTCTTTCTATATCTTTAATACTTTGTGCATCAGCTTCTGAGAATTGACTAACAATATTATTGAGTAATTCATTAGCTGAGGTACTAAATTCAGGAACTTCAGTGATTTTAGGGTGTTTCGCCAGTGCTTGAAGCCAGCGTACCTCAACCTCTACACGATAACGAATTAAGCCAAATTCACTAAAAATAGGGCGATAAGCTTCAACTTTGCTACTGTAACGTCCGTCAATAGGTGATATCGCAGTGAGGGAGAAATTAGTCATTAAGGTGTGTGTCCAGTTGGTTAAGTACAATGTAAAAGAATAATGTGCAGAATATTACTTTTTAAATGGTGAAATTTCAAGTTGTTGAAAGCATAGTCTACACTTTAAATATAAACCTTATACCAGCTAGCAGTTTAAAAGTTTTTTGCAAAGCAAAAATGAGAGGCTTTAAATTATTGACTGGATTTAATGGTGCGTGCTTAAATCATATATGATATTAAACATTTATTTTCTTGGGTTGCCTTTTTACAAAATTCTTTAAGACCAATAAAGTGATTACTAATATACTCTTT
Organism: uncultured Methylomarinum sp.; assembly: GCA_964472945.1. Taxonomy (GTDB): domain Bacteria; phylum Pseudomonadota; class Gammaproteobacteria; order Methylococcales; family Methylomonadaceae; genus QPIN01. Next base: position 3,584 of record CAYYNM010000019.1, read on the forward strand.
GTCCACATCGGTATTTTGAAAGCCAGAATAAATATCATTACCTTTCTTTAGCATGGGATCAAAATTTTCAAATAGATCTTCCACAGTTATTGTTTCAAGTTCTTCCGAAATATCTGCAACTTTGCTTGCCTCAAAGTATCGAGCAGGGCTGTAACCAACATCTTCTTCCGATATAGGTTTTCCCCCAACAATTAATTCTCCTGAAATTGTTGTTACTCCTTGAACCGATCCATTAAGCAGAAAATGAATTGCATGCCATGCTTTATCTAAGTCATAGCTATTTGTTTCATCTTTATCTTCAAACAATACATTTTCGAGCCCGCTAGGGTCATGCAATAATTTTTGTAAATTTTCAGAGGATATTTTTTTGAATTCTGCAACCATTCCCATTTTAATTTCCTGTTTAATTTAGCATAATGATACCAGTTTTAAACATCAATCAAAATAGTTGTGATTTACTTTGCCCTTATTTCCTACCTTTGTGCTTTATGCGTTCTTTTTTTATTTGGTTTTTTATTAAAAAGGGTATGTTTAGTTTTAAATTTTCTGGTTTTATCAGTCCGTCTATCAATAGTACCTTTAGGTTGAAAAGAGGGGATTAAATGTTTCTTCCCATTCCCAATTAAATCAGCTCTACCCATGTTTTTAAGTGCTTCGCGTAATAATGGCCAGTTTTTCGGGTCGTGATAACGTAAAAATGCTTTATGCAAACGACGTTGCTTAACAGTTTTAGGGATTGGCATATCATCAGCCTTACGACTGACTTTATGTAAAGTATCTTTTCCAGAGTGATACATCGAGGTAGAAATTGACATAGGGGAGGGCAGGTAAGCTTGTACTTGATCAGCTCTAAATCCATTGCTTTTTAACCAAATAGCTAAGTTAAGCATATCAACATCTTTGGTGCCTGGGTGTGCGGCAATAAAGTAGGGGATTAGGTATTGTTCTTTACCTGCTTCTTTTGAGAATTTCTCAAACATTGTTTTGAAACGATCATAAGTCCCCATACCTGGCTTCATCATTTTTGATAGTGGTCCATCTTCAGTGTGCTCAGGTGCAATTTTTAAATAGCCGCCTACATGATGGGTGACTAATTCTTTAACATATTCTGGTGACTCAACTGCAAGGTCATAACGTAAACCTGAAGCAATAAAAATCTTTTTAATACCCCGTATACCTCTGGCACGACGATATAGCTTTATTAAGGAGCTATGGTTAGTATCAAGGTTATGGCAAATACCCGGGAAGACACAAGAAGGTTTACGACAAGACTCCTCTATTTTTTTATCTTTACAAGCTAGACGGTACATATTAGCAGTTGGGCCGCCTAAATCTGAAATATGACCCGTAAATGCAGGTGAAGTATCTCTAATTGCCTCAATTTCTTTAATAATAGAGTCTTCTGAACGACTTTGAATTATACGACCCTCATGCTCTGTAATAGAACAAAAAGTACAACCACCAAAACAGCCACGCATAATATTGACCGAATGCTGAATCATTTCAAAAGCGGGAATGTTTGCTTTACCATATTGAGAATGAGGTAAGCGCGAGAAAGGCTGGTCAAAAACCCCGTCCATTTCCTGGGTGGTTAAGGGAATAGGTGGAGGATTTATCCATATTTGGCGTGAACCATGACGCTGAATTAAAGGTCTGGCATTGCCTGGATTAGTTTCACCATGCATCACGCGAGAAGCATGTGCATATAACACAGGGTCATCTTTAACCGCTTCATAATCAGGTAAACGTATAACAGTCTGAGTGCGTTGTTTATTAGGTATTACTCGGCTAAATTGAACCACTTTTTCACCACTTGCTGTTGCTGGTTTTTTATCGCAAGCAGGTTCTTCTTGGTAAGGATTTGTTGGTGGGTTAATAACACCAGGTTTATCAACAGAGGTCGAGTCTTTTTCCGTCCAGTCAGCAGGAATTTGTTTAACATAATGAACTGTTCCGCGAATACCTTTTAAATCGGAAATAGTTTCCCCGTTAGCCAAGCGATGAGCTATTTCAACAATTTGCCTCTCTGCATTACCATAAACTAATAAATCAGCTTTAGAGTCCATTAAAACAGATTTTCTTACTTTATCAGACCAGTAATCATAATGCGCAATACGGCGTAAACTGGCTTCAATACCTCCAATAATAAGAGGTATATTTTTATAAGCTTCACGGCAACGGTGAGAATAAACATTGACTGCACGGTCAGGGCGTTTACCACCTGCTCCATCTGCTGTATATGCATCATTCGAGCGTATCTTTTTGTCAGAGGTATAACGATTCACCATAGAATCCATATTACCACCGGTGACACCAAAGAATAAATTAGGACGACCTAGTTTTTTAAAGTCTTCGGCACTTTTCCAGTCAGGTTGAGAAATAATTCCCACTCTAAAACCTTGAGCCTCAAGTGTTCTACCGATAACAGCCATACCAAAACTTGGGTGATCAACATAAGCATCACCCGTCACTAAAATAATATCGCAAGCATCCCATCCCAGTTGGCCCATTTCATCCATACTCATAGGCAGCTCATAAGCCGTACCAAAGCGTTGTGCCCAGTATTTTTTATAGCCGAAAATATTTGTTGCTGTTTGGGTCATTTTTTAATTACTTTATCTAAGACGGTGGTGTTATTGCGTTTGAAATCTTTAACAAACAGAGGGAAATTGAAATGATATTGTTGTTCTAATTGAATTGCTTTTTCTCTTAACTCTTTCATTGTATATTTGGGGGCATTTTCTCTAAAGGCAAAGCCAATAATATTGCCCCGTTTTCGTACCGGTAAAAATAGGATGCGCCATTCAAATACCCGCCCCATATTCCAGGTAACTTCTTGAAATAATTCTTTGTTAGTTCCCCATAAATTAATAGCCAATAGGCCATCATCTTTTAGTAATGTTCTACAATGATCGAAAAATTTTTCACTACTTACCTCAAGAGCCATTCCTTGATGATCAAATGCATCAATAACCATTAAATCGTGCTGTTCTTCGGTAACTTTACTTTGTTTGTCAACATACTCTCCACCACAGCCTATGAGTACTTTTAACCGAGAGTCTCGAGGGAGTTGAAAGTGACTTCGAGCAACCTTTAAAACACTACTCCGAAATTCAATGACTTTAATTGTACAGTCACTAAATTGGTGTAATAAATATTTGGTTATGGTGCCACCTCCTAAACCAATCATTAAAATATCTTTAGGAGAATCATTAAATAATAATAAGCCCATCATGGCTTGGGCATAAAAAGAATTTAACTGGTTAGGGTCATCTATAATCATGGTGCTTTGGCGAGAGTGTGAGCCAAAATGCAAGGCTCTTTCTCCCTTATTATCAATAACTTCTATGGTTCCATGTTCATCATACGTTTGATGAACGAGTAAGCCGTCATATTTATACATAAAACCTTTGGATTATTTTAAATTAATGCTATTTTCTCTTATAAAGCACCTTGTTGTCTTGATAAATAAATAATTAAATCATTGATTAGGGTTAAGTTTGGCTTTAGATATAGTCTTGAGCAATATTTCCATCACAACATTTTTAACTGCAGAAGAGCTATCAGATAAGATTTTTACCTGGTCAAACCTTGAATTTAAAAAAACTACTGGCTACTCGGTATTTGTTTTCATTAACTTGTCATATAAAGACTTTATATTTCTCCTAAGGCAATCGCTAGAAAATATATGGTTGCTTAGTATTTTATTTTAAACCTGGAGATTCCAATATGAAAAGACTAATGCTTTCTACTTTGCTTTTAGGTGTAGCAACTACAGTTTTACCGTTAGCTGTTCAAGCTGACGGTTCACATCATAATTCTGAAAAAAAACATCATGGTAAAAGGCCTCACGGTAAAGATCACCGTGCATTTAAAGTCGCTTTATGGGGTGATGAATTTTACAGTGATGACGCTGCAACAAAAGATCTAATGGTTAAACAAACTATTGCCTCTATGAATAAGCATCACCTAAGCTTTACGATTTTTGCAGGCGATACTAAAAATGGTCACTCATTATGTACAGATGCTGCTATTGGTCAGGATATTGTCGATGTTTTTAACCAACTAAGGGTACCAACACTTTATTCAGTCGGTGATAATGAATGGACTGATTGTCATAGAACCAGTAATGGTAGCTATGACCCACTCGAGCGTTTAGATTATTTACGCAACATTTTCTTTGATAAAAACACCAGCCAAGGCAGAGATCCAATGCATGTTATGCGCCAAGGTGAGTTAGGTGAGGCTAATAGTGAAAATAGCCGCTTTGTTAAAAATAACGTTGAATTTGTTGCTTTACATATTCCTGGTAGTAATAACAATTTAGTTGTCACTGACAAACAGTGCACTAAAAAATCAAATCGCACTCAAGCCGACTGTAATGCGGCTACTGCTGAATATATGGCGCGTAATGATAAAAATATTGAGTGGTTAGAAGATGCTTTTACTGAGGCAAGAGATAAGCATTATGCTGGTATTTTGATTACAATTCAGGCAGATATATTTTTCCCATATGAATTAAGTGATGGTGGTTATAAGGACGAATTTTTACCTCAATTAGATGAAAATAATGGATATGCTGATTTTTTTCATAAGTTAGAGCTTGAAACTAAAAACTTTGACGGACAAGTTTTATTAGTTCATGGTGATTCTCATTATTTTAAAATTGATAAACCGATGTTTAATGAAGATGGCAGGTTAACACCTAATTTTTCGCGTGTTGAAGTTTTTGGTAGTAAGAATAACAATTGGGTTGAAATGACTGTCAATCCAAATTCAGAGAATATATTTTCTTTTAAGCCTGTAATTTTGAAGTGATTTAGTTATTATTTTGAGCTATGGACCATAGTTTTATCTCCAATAAGTTCGAAATGGCATTTTTATTCCTCTCTGTCTAGATTATTAATTTCGGCAGGGAGAAGTACAAGAATGAGCAATTCATTGATGCAAGTTAAGGTAGGATATGTTGAGGAATGAAACGCATCGATTGCCATTGATGCGCTTCCTATCGTCAGCACATCCTACTTTGCTTGTTTTAAAAGGGTTAGTAACTCATCAGCAGAAAGAGGTTTGCTTAATAAAAAACCTTGTATTTGGTCGCAATTTTCCTTTCTGAGAAAATCTAGTTGATCCTGCGTTTCTACGCCTTCCGCAACAATTTTCATTCCTAAACTATGTCCCATAGCAATGATAGTCCGTGTCATCGTCATATCATTTTTATCATCAGGAATATCTTTAATAAAGCAACGATCAATTTTTAATGTACTAATAGGAAGGCTTTTTAATTGAGCTAAAGATGAATGGCCTGTACCAAAATCATCCATAGCAATTGCCAGACCGAGGGTGTTCAAATTTTCAATTTCGACAAGGCTGTTGCTTTGCATCATATTGCTTTCAGTTATCTCTAATTCTAACTGATCAATGGGAAAATTTAAGTCTTCCAGTAATATTTTTATCTGTGTACCAAACCCTGGATATAGTTGTTTAACAGAAACGTTGACAGCTAATTTAAACAAGGGTACTCCTTGTGCCCACCAGTTAAGGCACTGTTCACAAGCTTGTTTCAGAATATATTCACCTAGCTTTTTTATAAACCCAGTTTCTTCAGCAAGAGGAATAAAATCAAGGGGGGATATCAACCCCTTAGAATGATGTTGCCAACGGACCAAAGCTTCAACACCTAAAATCCGTTTTGCTTGTATATCAAATTGGGGTTGATAATGAATACAGAACTGCTGCTGTATCAAAGCGGCATCCATTTCATGGATGAGTTGTGATCTGTTCTGAGCATCTGCTGTCAATTTTTCCTGATAAATCGAAAAGTTAGAACTACCTCTTGATTTGGCCTCATACATAGCTGTATCTGCATTACGGAATAAAAGCTGAATTGTGTCTCCATGATCAGGAGCTACGCAAGCACCAATACTGGTTGAGATGGCAAAATTTGATGGGTGCCTACATTGTTTTACTGAGTTTAAAATTTTCTTACAAATAAAATGTAAGTCTTCTATTTTATTTAATAAATCAATAATAATAACAAACTCATCACCACCTAAACGTGCAAAAGTATCATCGGGACGTAGGCAATTAGCAATTTTATTGGCTACTATTTTAAGTACTTCATCACCCACATTATGACCTTGGGTGTCATTTATTTCTTTAAAATTATCAAGATCTAAAAATAACAGGGCTAACTTGGTATGGTTTTGTTGTGCTTTTTCTAGTGAATACTCCATGTGAAGTGTTAATAGTGTTCTATTAGGTAACCCTGTTAAGGCATCATAATGGGCCATACGCCATAAATGTTTTTGTTCTTGCTGTCTTTTGAGGATAATACCAGCAATAGAGGCTGATGTTTCAAGGAGTTGAATATGGAAGGGAGAAGGTTTACGTTCCTCAAAACTGGATAAGGCAAATGATCCAATAGGACTGTTTTTATTTATTCTTATAGGCATCGCCCAACAGGCACCGACCGAAAAATCCATAATAAACTGCTTAAAATCCACCCAGCGCAAATCAGTACAAGTATTAAATACAAATTGTGGGTTGTTGGAATAAACTGCAGTACCACAAGACCCTGCATAACTTCCAGGTACTAGGCCATTTAATGCCTGAATAGCTTCAGCAGGTAAAGAGGGTGCTGAAAGAACATTTAAAAATGAGTTTGTTTTATCAAATACCATAATGGATGCAGCTGCATCAGGTATTAATAACTCAGTTGCTTTACAAAGCTGATCTAAAATAGTCTGATATTCATGCTCATGGCCTAGTGCAACTTTTTCCATAATATCACGTTGCAATGCCAGTAATTGATTGGCTTGTTCAGTACTAACAGTTGGACTATCACTGGAAATTCCTGGATAGATCATAAATATAAAAATATTAAAAATTAAAAGATTAAATGATTAAATGATTATTATAGACGTGATCATTCAATATTGTATAGTGAAGGCTAAAAAGATAGATAATACAGTTCATCTAAAATTTTGGCCTCTGTATTTTTTGCGCAAGAAACTGTCTGTTTAAATTAAAGTATATGGTTTTTTTTGATCAAGGAGAAAGTATGATCAAACAGAAAATTATGTTGTTTTATAAAAAGTATTTATGGCTATTATTGTAAATTGGGTTAGCAAACCAGATAAAGTATCCTTTAGTGTTGAAATTCCTTTATTTGAAGAGAGGTTTGTCATCCATTACTTTGATAAGGTCATAATAAAAACGCAATGGTGCGTAGGGTCATCAAGCTTGTCTTTAGAGAAAAATAACTTATGGCAAGATGTTTTTAATTATATTAATAATCCAATAGCTCCTTTATCTGTTAATTTGGCTAAACAAGGCTCAGCCTTTAGAAACAAAGTCTGGGACACAATGTGTCAAATACCTATAGGACAAACAATCACTTACTCTGAATTGGCCAGACAAGTTAACTCAGGAGCTAGAGCTGTCGCTAACGCATGTAGAGATAATCCCTTTCCAGGTATTATTCCTTGTCATCGTGTTGTGGCTGTTTCTGGTTTAGGAGGATATATGGGGCAGACTAATGGTAGAGCATTAGAGATTAAGCGTAAGTTACTAGCTTTAGAAGCGGCAATAGTGGCTAATGGGAAAGAAAAAAAATAATAATGCAACAGTCTTTAAAATTAATAGATATATTTTTAGATTCTCTATGGGTTGAGTCGGGGTTAAGTGAGAATACTTTAGCGGCTTATGGTAGTGATTTAAAGATTTTTATCACCTGGCTTAAAAATAAACCTATTATTGAGGTTGAGAAAAGCGATATTGCGGCATTTATGGAAAGCCGATATAAAGCTGGAGTAGGAAGTCGTTCTGTAGCTCGGGTTTTATCAAGTTTACGCCGGTTTTATGGTTATTTATATAGAGAAGGTAGTTTAACAGCGGACCCTACAGAATTAATTGAGGCACCCTATATAGGAAGAACACTTCCTGATTCATTGTCTGAAAAGGATGTTGATTTACTGCTAGCTGCACCTGAAATAACTGATATTTTAGGCTTTAGAGATAAGGCAATGTTAGAACTACTTTATGCGACAGGTCTCCGGGTGTCTGAATTAATTGGTTTGAAATTTGGACAAGTTAGTTTTAGGCAAGGTTTTGTCCGTGTTATGGGAAAAGGCAATAAAGAAAGGTTAGTGCCGGTAGGTGAAGTAGCCATGGAATGGCTAGAAAATTATATGCAAGAAGCCAGGGTCAGTATTCTTGCAGAAAGACAAAGTGATTATTTATTTGTGACTAAACGAGGTTCGGGGATGACTCGGCAAACTTTTTGGTATGTTATTAAACGCTATGCCAAAAAAGCGAGGATTACTAAACAGCTTTCACCGCACACGTTAAGACATGCCTTTGCTACACACCTGTTAAATCATGGGGCTGATTTACGCGTAGTACAATTATTGCTAGGCCATTCAGATTTATCAACTACTCAAATATATACTCATATTGCGCAAGAGCGGTTAAAACTATTACATCAAAAGTTTCATCCTAGGGGATGATTTTTTGTATTGCTGTATAAACCTAGCAAGTGAATTTTCGCTATTTGATGGTATATTACTTGTTATCAAAATCGTGACCTATAGAGGCTTTAATTGAAATGACACAAAAAATTCACCCAACCGCTTATGTTGCTCCCACTGCTGTTTTAGGCGAAAACGTTACCCTAGGCCCTTTTGCTGTTATTGAAGATAATGTTGAGTTAGGTGCTGGGTGTCAATTAGGTGCACATGCCGTTGTTCAACCCTATGTAAAAATGGGAGAAGGCAATATTTTGCACCCTCATGCTGTATTAGGTTGCTTGCCTCAAGATACTAGCTTTAAAGCGGAAACTGTTTCCTGGTTGGAAATAGGAAATAATAATGTTTTTAGAGAAGGCTTTACTGCTCATAGAGCATCCATTGAAAATGCAGTCACATCAATTGGATCTGAGTGCTTTTTTATGAATAATAGTCATGTTGCCCATGATTGTGTTGTGGGTGACAAAACTATATTTGCAAATAATGTAGCTATTGGTGGTTTTGTTGAAGTGGGTGACAGTGTTTTTATGGGCGGCGGTGTAGTTGCTCATCAATTTTGTCGAATAGGTTCTTATGCCATTGTGCAGGGAACGACAGGACTAAATAAAGATGTTATCCCTTATATGTTGATTGGAGGGCGGCCTGCGAAACATTATCGTTTAAACTCTGTTGGTTTAAGGCGAGCAGGTATTAAAGGTGATAGATATAAAGTATTATCTGCCGCCTTTAGGTTGTTAAAGAATAAGAAACCTTTAGAAGAATTAGAACAGACTGAAGAAATGGTTTATTTACAACAATGGTTAAAGGTGAAGTCCAAAAGAGGTTTGCATGGCTTTATTGAAGTTTTTTAAGAGTTGCGCACAGAATAAGCTTTGTAATTAGTGTAAGATTTATTTTTATACTTAAGACAAGCAGGTTGTCTGGAGTTATTTAGAGTATATTTCTAAACTTAAAGCGAAATAGTTGAGGGATATAGGTTACAGGAACTTTATACAGAGTATTTATGAAGCAGACAATTATTTATGCCTTAGATTTTGATGGTGTGATTTGTGATAGTGCCTTGGAAACAGGAATTTCAGGGTGGAAAGCAGCATCCCATTTGTGGAATGATTTTTCGACAGCTATGCCCTCGCAACAAATGATAGATGATTTTCGCGAAGTTAGACCTATTATGGGGACTGGCTATGAGGCAATTTTGATTAATAAAATGCTTTATGATGGGGTCAATGTTGAGTCAATTTTAAAAGACTTTGATACTAAAAAAGATAAATTGATGAAGTCATCAAATATTAGTATTGATCAACTAAAAAAATTATACGGTGAAGTACGAGATAAATGGATTGCTGATAATATTGATGACTGGGTAGATAAAAACCCATTGTTTTCTGGTATTTCAGAAAAGTTGCAAAACCTAACAAATAGAGCGATTTGGTATATTGTAACCACTAAACAAGAACGTTTTGTAAAGAAGATTCTTAAAGCTAATAACGTTCAAATACCTGGGGAAAGAATTTTTGGTTTGGATAGAAATCAAACAAAACAAGAAACCCTTATTGATTTACTAAAAAAACATCCTGATCAAGAAATTCACTTTGTTGAAGATATGCTTTCTTCCCTACTTAAAGTAAAAAGTAATAACAAGTTACAGACTGTAAAATTACTTTTTGCACCTTGGGGGTATAATACGGCTCAAGATAGGTTATATGCAAAAAACTTGAATATAGAGAGAGTTCATTTTGCTGATTTTCTTGAAGAAATTGATACTGATTTATATTGTGATCTTAAGCAATAACCTTGCTAGCTTTAGTTGGGGCGCAGTGCTTTTTAGCCTGCGTTCCTACAAAGTATTGCAGGCTAAAGCACTGTGCCCCAAATAGGGCTGTATGCCCTGTAGCATGACTTTCAGTCACCAGCCTGCCTCTCTAAATCCCCCCATTTTTCAGCGAGTGGTTGTTTAGTCGCCTTAGGCAACTCGCAACAAATAACCCACCCACCTTGCTGGTCTTTTTGTCCCTGCTCAAACAATCTCAATCGTTACGTAGCCAGCTATGCGCCTCTTGAGATGATTTGAGCAGAAACAAAAATCCTGCGCAATCTGGGTAGGTTATTTATTGCGCGTTACCTTACTTGTTTTTGTCGGGCGTTAAAATTGTGTTCTTAGGAGGGATAGTGTTATCTGTTTCAGGGTAGTCCTTAGTATAATGAAGCCCCCTGCTTTCTTTACGCATTTGCGCACTGCGAATAATTAATTCAGCAACAATCACTAAATTACGGAGTTCTAATAGATCGCTTGTGACTCTATAATTAGCATAATGTTCAGCAATATCTTCTTTTAGCAACTTAAGCCTGCTCATTGCTTTTTTTAGTCGTTTGTTGGTACGTACAATACCCACATAATCCCACATAAACCGGCGCAATTCATCCCAGTTATGAGAAACAATAATTTCTTCGTCTGATTCAATTACCTGAGATTCATCCCATTGTTTAAGTATTGGGGGTGTTGTTGTATCAGGGAGTTTTTTTAAAATATCAACGGCAGCTCGTTCAGCAAAAACCAGGCATTCAAGTAATGAGTTACTAGCCATTCTATTGGCACCGTGTAAACCTGTGCAGGCAACTTCCCCAATGGCATATAAACCCATAATATCGGTGTGAGCATCAAGGTCAGTTACTACACCTCCACAGGTGTAATGGGCAGCAGGAACAACAGGGATGGGCTGTTTGGTAATGTCAATATCTAAAGCAAGGCATTGCTGGTAAATGGTTGGAAAGTGCTGCTGAATAAAGTCCGCTGGCTTATGACTAATATCTAGATAAACACATTCAATACCATTTTTTTTCATTTCATTATCAATGGCTCTTGCAACAATATCTCTTGGTGCTAGCTCTAACTTTTCGTGATAATTTTGCATAAATGAAGAGCCATCAGGTAAAACCAGCTTTCCGCCTTCGCCACGAACGGCTTCGCTAATTAAAAAAGAACGCTCTTTAGGGTGGTAAAGGCAAGTCGGGTGGAATTGCATAAATTCCATATTAGCAATTCGACAACCTGCACGCCAAGCAAGAGCAATTCCATCGCCGGTAGAAATTTGGGGGTTGGTTGAGTATAAATAAACTTTATTTGCTCCACCTGTTGCTAAAATAACTATTTTTGCTGCAATGGATTTAACTTTATGAGTGGTGGTATTTAGAACATAAGCACCGTGAATTTTTAATTTAGCATTTTGCTCTTTATGGTTGGTAATTAAATCAATTGCATTATGATTTTCTAATAATCTGATATTAGGATGATCTTTTGCACGTTCGGTTAGTGTTTGTGAAAGAGCTTTCCCGGTAGCATCGGCTGTATGTACAATACGACGATGAGAGTGCCCACCTTCTCGGTTTAAATGGAGTGATTTCTCACCATTTTTAGATGTATTTTTGGTGAATTCGACGCCTTGCTCTTTTAGCCATTCTATATTTTCTTTGCCTTGTTCAACTGTGACTCTCACAGCTTCTGGATCACATAAACCTGCACCTGCAATAAGCGTATCTCTAATATGAGATTCAATAGAATCATTTTTATCTAAAACGGCTGAAATACCTCCTTGTGCATGATAAGTACTGCCAGAATTTAAAGCGACTTTAGATAAAACTAATACTTTTGCGTGGTCTGCAAGCCTAAGGGCAAGACTAAGGCCCGAACCACCACTTCCGATGATAAGAACATCACAGGCATTAAAATTGGACATATTTAAAGAGTAAATAAGCTATTATGTTAAGGAATATTACCATGCTGGTAATTTTTTTGTGATAATAGAACTTATAGAAAATAATTTTGTCCACTCAATTACTAAAGAAAAATAAGTGAAAGAACAAAAAGGGAATAATGCTGAGCTTGATAAAGAGTTAGTGCTGAGAGTACAGCAAGGGGATAAAGCTGCTTTTGATTTATTGGTTATTAAATACCAACATCGAATTATTCAGCTAGTTAACCGTTATGTGAAAGATCCAAGTGAAGCGCAGGATGTTGCTCAGGAAGCCTTTATAAAGGCATATAGGGCATTGGCTAACTTTCGAGGTGACAGTGCCTTTTATACCTGGTTGTATAGGATTGCAATTAACACGGCTAAAAACTATCTGGTTTCACGAAGCCGACGATACTCTGATTATCAGGTTGATGTGCAAGATGCAGAGCAGGTAGAAAATGCACCGCAACTTAAAGGTATGGATACACCTGAATATTTATTAATGAATGACGAGATTATTAGTGTTGTTAAAGCAGCTATTGAAAAGCTACCAGAAGATATGAAAATGGCAATTATGCTGAGAGAATTTGAAGGTTTAAGTTATGAAGAAATATCCCAGGCAATGGAGTGTCCAGTGGGAACCGTACGTTCGCGTATTTTTAGAGCAAGGGAAGCTATTGATGAAAAGTTGAGTCCATTACTCAATTAGAGGCTGATATAGATGAAAAATAATATAAACCTAACTATTTCACAGTTTTTGGATGATGAATTGGATCATGCTGAGCTGGATAAATTGTTAGTTGCAATTAAAAATAAACCTGAATTAAAAGCGCAGATAAATCGATACCAACTATTAACTCAAGTTTTGAAAGATGAACGTGGTTTAAGGGCAGATATTGATTTTGTGGGTAATATTAATCAGCAGCTTAAGCAAGAACCACATTTTCTTTTAGCTAAAAAAATAGTTAAAAAAAGGACTGTCCCTCTTTGGCAAAAGGCCTCTTTTGCTGTGGCTGCATCAGTAGCGAGTGTTGCCATTATTATGTCTCAACAAAGTACTTTACAACAAGAGAGTCAACCCCAACAAATTGCGGCTGTTGAAACACAATTAATAAGCCCCGTTCCTGAACAAGAAAAAAACATTCAATTATCACAACATGAGCGCTTTAAAGCATATTTACAGGCTCATAATGATGACTTATATACTCATGGTTCTTTAACTAACCCCTTGGTTCGTACAGCAAGTTATGGACAGGATTAGTTAACATGTTCAGTCGATTTTTAGTTGTTTTTTGCTTGTCATTAACGACTGCTTATGTAAACGCAGCAGAAGTCAATGCGCAACAAATCATGCAGAATATGAGTCAAGCAATGAAAACGCTTGAGTATCAAGGGACGGTTGCATTCTTTAAAAATGGCCGACTTGACACAATGAAGTATTTTCATAGCTGTAGAAATGGGCAGGAACAGGAACGGTTATTGTCCTTAAATTCTCCGATGCGTGAGGTTATAAGAGAGGCAGGTAAGGTGCGTTGTGTTTTTAAAAAAACAAATGCAACATTTATAAACAATAGGCCAGTGAGAGACTCGTTTATAGTTGATTTACCAGAAGATTTTGTGGCAATACAAAATGTCTATTCTTTTAAGGCACTTGATGAAGAGTCTGTTGCCATGCTTCCCACTTATGTCATTTTAATTGAGCCAAAAGATCAATATAGGTATAAACGAAAAATTTGGATTGATAAGGTGTATTATTTACCTTTAAAGTCGGAAGTCTATGATTTACAGGGAACAACAGTTGAACAAGTGGTTTTTACGGATATTCAAGTAAATAATGAGGCTATTGTTGATAAAAGTGGGTTCAATGAAAAGGAGCTCGGTATTGTAAATCAGCAAGCTGAGCTACTGGCAATAGACAAAGCAGGTATTGTTTTACAAAAAATTCCTTCCCATTATCATATTGCTTTCTTTGAGCAAATGAATGGAGACAAGAAGGGGAAGCAGGTTGACCATGTGTTTTTAAGTGATGGGTTTTCATCTGTTTCTGTGTATGTAGAAACCAAAGCCAAAGATACCATAGCCGGTTTACAAGTTTTAGGCTCAGTTAAATCAATGACGATAATTATTGGTGATTTTCAAGTCACGGTCTTGGGTGAAGTCCCTGCTAAAGCTGTTCAGTTTATTGCGCAAGGCATTAAACTTAAAAAGTGATCTATACTTATCTTCTCATTAAAAAGACAATCAATTCTGGTTAAATTTCCTTTCGTAACAAAGTAAAAAGGTAAGGCATATAAATAAGCCTTATTGTGTGTAGAGGTAGTCAAAATTAGCCCTACAGAAAAGATATGCTTAAAAATGGGTGGTGTTATTTTAAGAATTTAGAATAATGTTGTTCGAGGGAGAGCTGATTTTGATAAAATAGTTGAAAACTCCCAACTGGACAGTCTATTGCTATTTTAAAACAGCGTAGGGGTAGGCCAGTTTTTCTAGCATTAAAAGTAGATAAATAAACTGTGGATCAAAAAAATATAAGAAACTTCTCCATTATCGCTCATATTGATCATGGAAAATCAACACTGGCAGATCGTTTTATTCAGATTTGCGGTGGGCTAGCTGACCGAGATATGGAAGCGCAGGTTCTTGATTCTATGGATATTGAAAGGGAGCGAGGTATAACCATTAAGGCACAAAGTGTTACCTTGAATTATAAGGCTAATAATGGTGAAACTTATCAGTTGAATTTTATTGATACACCCGGGCACGTTGATTTTTCGTATGAGGTTTCTCGCTCTCTTGCTGCCTGTGAAGGTGCTTTATTGGTGGTAGATGCGGCTCAAGGTGTTGAAGCACAGAGTGTGGCAAATTGTTATACTGCAATTGAACAGGGGCTTGAAGTGGTTCCTGTATTGAATAAAATTGATTTGCCCTCGGCAGAGCCTGAACGGGTGATGGCCGAAATTGAAGATGTTATTGGGATTGATGCGAGTGAGGCGCTTAAAATCAGTGCAAAAACTGGCATAGGTATTGAGGGTGTTTTAGAACAATTAGTCGCTAAAGTTCCTGCACCTGGTGGTGATTCAGATAAGCCTTTACAAGCATTAATTATTGATTCCTGGTTTGATAACTATCTTGGAGTGGTTTCATTAGTCAAGGTTGTTAATGGTTCTATTCGTAAAAAGCAAAAGCTAACGGTTATGTCTACAGGCAAAAACTATTTAGCTGAAAAAGTGGGGATATTTACGCCAAAACAATATGATACTGGTGTTCTAAATACTGGAGAGGTAGGTTTTATCGTTGCAGGTATTAAGGATATTTATGGTGCGCCTGTGGGTGATACCATTACTTTAGCCGATAATCCTGCAACAGAAGTATTGCCTGGTTTTGAAGAGGTTCAGCCGCGTGTATTTGCTGGTTTATATCCTGTTAGTTCTGATGATTACAATAAAATGCGTGAAGCATTAGACAAATTACGTCTTAATGATGCGGCACTTAATTTTGAACCAGAAAGTTCTCAGGCTTTGGGTTTTGGTTTTCGTTGTGGATTTTTAGGTATGTTGCATATGGAAATTGTGCAGGAACGCTTGGAGCGCGAATACGATATAGACTTGATTACCACTGCACCCACAGTGATCTATGAAGTTGAAACCCATGCAGGGGAAATATTAATGGTTGATAACCCAGCTAATTTGCCTGATACCGGGGCAATTACAGAAATTAGAGAACCCATTATTTTAGCTAATATTTTAGTGCCACAAGAATACTTGGGTAGTGTCATTGGTCTTTGTGTTGAAAAGCGAGGCATACAAAAGAATATGCAATATGCAGGTAGCCAGGTTTCATTAAATTATGAGTTACCGATGAGTGAAGTTGTGTTGGATTTCTTTGATCGATTAAAATCAGTGAGTCGAGGTTATGCTTCATTTGATTATGAATTTATACGTTTTGAACCCGCACCTTTGGTTAAGCTAGATGTCTTAATTAACGGTGATAGAGTCGATGCATTATCTGTTATTGTACATAAAGACTTAAGTCAAGCTCGTGGTCGAGGGTTAGTTGAAGTGATGAAGGATCTTATTCCTCGGCAAATGTATGAAGTTGCTATCCAGGCCGCAATAGGCTCTAAAGTCATTGCTCGCTCAACCGTCAAAGCAATGAGAAAAAATGTGACGGCTAAATGTTATGGGGGTGATATTTCGCGTAAGAAAAAACTATTGGAGAAACAAAAAGCGGGTAAAAAACGGATGAAACAAGTGGGTAGTATAGAAATTCCACAAGAAGCTTTCTTAGCCGTTTTACAAGTCAATAAAGAGTAATAATCAGCCTGTATTAACAATTTTTTATCAGATATACTTTCTTTTAACCATTACTATTAAATAATTTCATGGATCACGATTTTTCTTTTTTTCTTGTTATGGCAAGTTTAGTCACCGGTATTATTTGGGGTGGCTATGTATTATTTCTAAAGCTTTCAAAAATAGATCCCACAACACAAGAAGAGCCATTACTTGTTGAGTATGCACATTCCTTTTTCCCTATTGTTTTTATTGTCTTACTTTTAAGGTCTTTTATAGCAGAACCTTTTAGGATTCCATCAGGGTCTATGATGCCAACATTGTTGGTGGGTGATTTTATTTTGGTTAATAAGTTCACTTACGGTATTCGCTTGCCTGTATTGAATACTAAAATTGTTGAGTTAAACTCGCCAAAAAGAGGTGATATTATAGTTTTTCGTTATCCTAAAAACCCCCAAGTAGATTATATAAAAAGGGTGGTTGGAATACCTGGTGACCGGATTTCCTATTATAACAAGACTGTTTATGTTAATGGCAAAGAGGCTAAACAAGTTTCACTAGGCACCTATCAAGGGGTAGGGCAGGGTAGAGATATGACAGGTGCTGAACATAAGATAGAAAATTTATCAGGTGTTGAGCACAGCATTTTAATAAAACCTGGACGACCATCTGTGGAAGGTGTGTTTGTTGTTCCTGAAGGGCAATACTTTGCTATGGGAGATAATAGAGATAATAGTAATGACAGTCGTTATTGGGGTACGGTGCCTGAAGAAAATTTAGTGGGCAGGGCTTTCTTTATCTGGATGAGTTGGGATTGGGAATATAAAGGGATAGGCTTCGATAGAATTGGAACAATTTTAAAATAGGCTAAACTTAGAACTGTTCATAAATTTTATTTGGAGAAATGATGGCGAATTCAATAAAAAAGCAAAAAGGTTTAACGTTTATATCCTTGATGGTTATTTTGGCTGTACTGGGTTTTTTTATTTTCTTAGGGTTGAAAATAGGGCCTATTTATTTGAATAACAGTAAGGTCGAGAATGCACTTACGGCTTTAAAAGAAATGCCAAATATTCAATCTATGAGTAAATATGAGATGCGGTTGAGCTTAGCTAAACGCTTTGATTTAAATTATGTTACTAAAGTAAATCTCGATGATGTAACCATTCTCAAACAAGGTGATTACGTTAAAGTTGAGATCGAATATGAACGGGTCGAAAAAATGATAGGTAATTTAAGTGTTTTAGTACACTTTGATGAAGCGTTTGAGCTTGGTGAGCAAGAGTGATAAGAGATCCCAATATTTTGGCTAAAAAACTAGAACTATTATTTAATCAGCCTGAGTTATTTAAAATGGCATTAACCCATCGTAGTATGGGGGCAAAAAATAATGAGCGTTTAGAATATCTTGGTGACTCAATTTTAGGTTTTGTGATTGCAGAAAAGCTATATGAAATGTTTCCAGCTGCTAGCGAAGGTGAGCTAAGTCGACTGCGAGCACGTCTTGTTAACCAAGGGGCACTGGCTTCACTAGCGCGTGAACATAGCTTAGGTGATTACCTGATTCTAGGGTCGGGTGAATTGAAAAGTGGTGGCTATAGAAGGGACTCAATTTTATCTGATGCAATGGAAGCTATTATGGGGGCTCTGTTAAAAGATCAAGGGGTGCTAGAGTGTAAAGAATGGATTCTGAAAATTTTTGCCAAAAAACTAAGTGATTTGGGTTTAAATAATTCTGAGAAAGACCCCAAAACTCAATTGCAAGAACTGATGCAGGCAAAACAAATTGAATTGCCAGTTTATCAACTTGTGAAAATGACAGGGGCAGCACATGCACAAACTTTTAATGTTAAGTGTATTACAAATATCGAAAAAATTGAATCATGCACTGGTGAAGGTGATTCTAGAAAAAAAGCTGAGCAGAGTGCAGCAGAAAAAATGTTGAAGTTAATTAAGAAGAAAAATAGATGAATTGTGGTTATGTCGCGTTAATAGGTCGTCCCAATGTTGGTAAATCAACATTAATGAATCATATGCTGGGGCAAAAAATCAGTATTACCTCAAGAAAGCCACAGACAACCAGGCATCGTATTCTAGGTATAAATACGACGGGTGCTGGGCAAATTATTTATATGGATACTCCTGGTATGCATCAGGTTGAAAAAAAAGCATTAAACCGGTATTTAAATAAAACAGCAGATATAACCTTGTTAGGTGTTGATATAGTCGTCTGGTTAATTGATGGTTTATCCTGGCATGAATTTGATGAAGTTATTTTTAAAAAGCTTGAGAGTGCAGGACTTCCTGTTATTTTAGCAGTCAATAAGGTTGATAAGGTTAAGGATAAAGATAGTATCCTCACTTTTTTTTCTGAGGCTCAAAAAAGGTTTCCATTTATAGAAATGTTACCTATTTCAGCATTAAAAGGAACAAATTTAGATACGCTTGAATCTATCTTGTTAAAACAATTACCTGAAGCAGGTTTGATTTACCCAGAAGATCAAATAACTGACCGTCCAGAACGTTTTCTAGCCGCTGAAATTGTAAGAGAAAAATTAACTAGGCGACTGGGCGATGAACTGCCTTATTCAATGACTGTTGAAATTGAGCGTTACGAAGAGCAACAAAAAATCACCAAAATATATGCTGTGGTTTGGGTTGAACGAAGCTCTCAGAAAAACATTGTTATCGGGGCGCAGGGAGAAATGCTTAAAAAGGTTGGTACTGATGCGCGTATGGATATAGAAAAATTGATTGGCAAAAAAGTCTATTTGCAAATTTGGGTTAAAGTAAAAAAAGGTTGGGCAAATAATGAACGAGCATTACAAAGCTTGGGCTTTTCTGACGAATAGCTTAAGACACAGATATAAATATTCGTGAGTAACTTTCTGGTTCAGCTTCAGCCAGCCTTTATACTACAGCATAAAAAATATCGGGAAAGTAGTTTAATCCTGGATGTTTTAACCCTAGATCATGGGATTGTATCTGTTCTTGCACGAGGGGTAAGAAAGCCTAAGTCGAAAACAGCTGGAATTCTTCGTGCTTTTACCGCTTTAAAAATTTCTTATTTAAATCGAAATGAGTTAAAAATATTAACCCAAGTTGAGCCGGCTGAAACGGCAATAATATTACAAGGAATACCACTGTATTGTGGCTTTTACGTTAATGAGTTAGTTGCTTATTTTTTACATAAAAATGACCCTCACCCTGAAGTCTATGCAGAATATAAACGCTGTTTGGTTTTATTAACTCAAAATCAAGATACAGAATTAATATTAAGGTTTTTTGAGCTTAATTTAATTGATTATATTGGGTATGGTTTGCAATTAACTATTGATGCAATAAAAGAGTCTCCGGTAGATGCATTGAAGAAATATTATTATGATGTTGAAACGGGGATGGTAGAGAGTGAAGTAGGCTATATTGGTGGTGCAACATTACTAAAATTAGCGGCTAGAGAGAGGTTGAGTGAACAAGCACTATATGAAGCTAAACGGTTAATGAGGCGGGTTATTGATTTTCAATTACAGGGTAAAGAGCTTAAAAGTAGAGCAGTCCTGGCAAAAATAATTAAACAGTTATGACTAAACAAAAAATTTTGTTAGGTGTCAATATAGATCATGTTGCCACATTAAGACAAGCGAGAGGAACAAATTACCCGGATCCCATTCAGGCAGCATTAGTTGCTGAACAGGCTGGTGCAGATGGAATTACAGCACATCTAAGGGAGGATCGTCGGCATATTCAAGATAGAGATATTTGTTTATTACAAGAGATGTTACATAGCCGCTTAAACCTGGAAATGGCAGTAACTGATGAGATGCTTGCTATCGCCACAAAAATCAAGCCAGCTGCCTGTTGTTTGGTGCCTGAAAAGCGTGAAGAATTAACCACGGAGGGGGGCCTGGATGTTGCATCAAGTCCTGATAGAATGAAGAGTGCTTGTCAAAAGTTAGCAGATACAGGGGTGGAAGTTTCTTTATTTATTGACCCAGACTTTAAACAAATTGATGCAGCCGTAATGGCAGGGGCTCCGGTCGTTGAGTTACATACTGGTTGCTATGCAGATGCAGTCAATAATAAAGTACAAAAAACTGAGTTGCTAAGGGTTCAGCGGGCGGCAAAGTATGCACACAGTGCCGGTTTACAGGTAAATGCTGGTCATGGCTTGCATTTTCATAATGTCGAGAATATTTGTTTTATTCCTGAGATCGTAGAATTAAATATTGGCCATTCAATTATTGCGCAAGCAGTTTTTTCGGGTTTACAGCAAACTATTGTTGATTTAAAGCGTGTAATGCGAGAGGCTAGGGCGATTGTTTAGTAAGCTGGAGGTTTATCAATTAACCAGTGTCGGTGATAGAGCATTAAACCAAGATTGTATGGCTTATACAATGTGTAGTGATTATGCTTTGTTTGTAGTTGCAGATGGGCTTGGTGGGCACCGAGTGGGTGAAAAGGCTTCTAAGTTTTTTTGCCAGGCAATGTTTAAATTAGCTACAACATATCAAAAACGACTACAGCAGCAGTCTGCTGATAAAGCTAAACAAATGTTAGCTGCTTGGGTAAGTGCCGCTGTTGATGAGATGAAAGTGCTTTTTTCTGGTAATGAGGAAGGTATTGATTCGCATACTACCTGTGCTATTTTGTACCTAGATGAGCGATATACACTGACAGCTCATTGTGGCGACTCTCGTATTTATCGCTTGAATAAAAAACAAGTTCTTTGGAGAACAAAAGATCACTCTTTAATTCAACAGCAGTTAAATGATGGAGGTATTACCGAGCGTGATATGGGGCTACACCCAGAACAAAACCAATTATTACGCACAATAAATATACAAAAAATTCATCAAGCAGAGATTAATATATATTCACCTCTTAAACAAGATGACACTTTTATTTTATGTACAGATGGTTTTTGGGAGTTTATAAAAGAGAATGAATTACTTCAACTTTCAGCTCCCAATAGTGGGAGAGGTGAGTTGATTAAAGTGGCAAAAATGATGCACCTACGCGCACAAGGAAAGGGGGATAACCTTACTGTACAATGGTTGCGCTTTTAAATTGTAATGTTAAATTATTGAGCAGCTATTCCATGTTTTTTAATACGATAAAGTAAGGTATCACGAGATAAGCCCAGTAAACGTGCAGATTTACTTCTATTGCCATTTGTTCTTAAAAGTGCCTGATGAATCATATCAGCCTCTAAACCATCTAAATCTATACCATTTTCAGGGAGTATAAAAACACAGTCGCTAGCTGAAGTTAAGTTAGTGGTGAATTCGTGGGGTAGATTTTCAGGTTCAATGGTTTGGCCCGATAAAAGAATACTTAAGCGTTCGCAGAGATTGCGTAACTCCCGTATATTACCAGGCCAGCTATAGCTCCTTAATACTTTTTGTGTTTGTTTGTTAAATTTTGGTGGAATGATAGAGTAGCTTGTTGCAAACTGGGATAGGAAGTGGTTTATAAGCATTTCTATATCTTCCGTGCGCTCTTTAAGAGGGGGGATTTCAATAGGAACTACGTTTAGGCGAAAAAACAAATCTTGGCGAAAACCACCCTCTGCAATTTGTTTGCTAAGGTCGGAGTTAGTGGCTGCAATAATACGAACATCGACTAAATAAGGTTTTGTTTCGCCAACAGCCAAACACTCCCCCGATTCTAAAAAACGTAAAAGTTTTGTTTGAATGGTTAAAGGGAGTGAGTTAATTTCATCTAAAAATAATGTTCCACCATTGGCAGCATGAAACAGGCCTTGTTTGTTGGCAACAGCACCGGTAAAAGCGCCTTTTTTATGACCAAATAACTCAGATTCAACCAAGCCTTCAGGTAAGGCGGCGCAGTTTAAAGTAATAAAGGGCTTGCCTGAACGAGGGCTTTCTTTTTGGATAGCCGTTGCAAGCATTTCTTTGCCTGTACCTGTTTCTCCTTTAATTAAAATGGTTACATCAGTTGCAGCAACCATTTTGGCGCTACGAAGTAGTGATTCAAAAATAGGGGACTTGCCAATATTTGAATTAAAGTAATCCATAAATAACTATTATATTTGGGTTAAATATGCTGTAAACGCAGAGGGTTTAGCTCTGGAAACAGGGCAAATATCGCAATTAAAATTAACAATGAGCCTGTTATTTGTTTAAAGCGTTGCATTTGAGATAGTTTGGTTAGCAAGTTGGTCATTATACCGATTCCAAGTACTGAAGGTAAAGTACCCAGACCAAAAGCTAGCATCGTTAAACTTGCCCTGTACGGGTCTCCTGTTGTGGCTGCTAATGCTAATGCCGCGTACACTAAGCCGCAAGGTAACCATCCCCAGACCATACCAAAAAGGTAAGCTTGTGTGCGAGAACTGACCGGAATAAGTCTGCGTCCGAAAGG
>CAYYNM010000020.1:0-25878 GCA_964472945.1 uncultured Methylomarinum sp.
AATACCTGAATCCGTGACTTCACTACGGCACAGAACACAAGCTATTGATTCCACATTGAAGTCACGGACTCAGATATACTTCGCGCGGTCACGGATGCGGAATTTATAAGCTGCTGATTTTTGTCGATAGTAAGGCGATGAAACAGGCGCATAGCAAGCTACGCAACTGTTTCAGCAACACAGCTATCGGCAAAAATTCAGTGGTTAGAAACCCACAGTTGTGACCGCGCGAAGTATAATACCAACCAATATTAAACTATTTTTCATTTTGATAATTGTTAAAAGTTATTTCATGCACGTTCCTTAGCTAGTTTCATTCGTCCAATATAAATTTAAGCATAGCGACGATGCATCCACCTTATTTTTCACACCTCAACAGCCATGACAAATAAGCAAATTTGTTGATATAATATACAAATATAGTCCCCGTAGCATAATTGGATAATGCAATCCCCTCCTAAGGGATAGATTGGCGGTTCGACTCCGTCCGGGGACGCCATTTTGGATCGTCCTTATTTACCTACCCTTAGCTTTCTAAATACTCATCTTTTAACTGCTTATAATGTTCACAAGAATATTCCAAAAACTGTTTTTCTGTCTGTTTTAAAGGGCGGGCTTGTTTCGCAGGCGAACCAATATATAAATAGCCACTTTCCAGCCTTTTTCCTGGAGGAACTAAAGCTCCTGCCCCTAGCATCACATAATCTTCTAACACGGCATCATCCATAATAATTGCACCAATCCCCACCAAACAATAGTCGCCCACAGTACAGGCATGGACCACAGCTCTATGCCCGATAGTTACCCCTTTACCAATTTTTAAAGGGTGTCCTGCTGATGAATAGTCCCCTGCATGAGAAACGTGTAAAACGGAACCATCCTGTACATTAGTCCCATCACCAATTTCAATACTCTCTACATCACCTCTAATAACGGTTGTTGGCCAGACTGAAACATCATTCCCCAGCTTAACATTGCCAATTACTATCGCACTATCATCAATAAACACTTTATTTCCAATGACTGGCTTTTTGTTTTTAAACGACCTAATCACAATATTTCTCCATTTTTTACTATACTCTTAATGATACAACATCTACTTTAACAGAGGGTAATATGGCTCTATTTGATGGTATAAAAAGACAGCTTCGTTCAGTTATTGAGTGGAAAAACCCACCTTCTGACATTTTAATGTCCCAGTGGACAGAAAATGGTGATGAAATAAAAAATGCCTCAAAACTAATTGTTGGGCCAGGGCAAGGTTGTATTTTTATCTATGAAGGCAAAGTACAGGCTATTATTGAAGAAGAGGGCTTGATAAATTTAGCGACGGCTAACATTCCTTTCTGGACAACGATCAAGAAATTTATGCAGTTTTTTGAAAGTGAGCATAAAGCAGCCATTTACTTCTACAAAAAAAGCAAAATACTGGATCAAAAATGGGGAACAACCTCTCCTATTAAATATGATGATCCAAAATACAAGTTTCCCGTTGGCTTAAGAGCTTATGGAAATTATAGTTACCGAATATACGATCCTAAAGATTTTTTTGTAAATGTTGCTGGAAGTCATACCGATTTCTATATTGATGATTTTAGATCCGTTATGTCTGCGCGTATTATTCATCCAATCAGTGATTATCTAGCAGAAAGTCAATATAGTTATGCCCAAATTGATAGCAACCGAGAAGAGATTGCACAAGGTATATCGATTAAGCTATCAATCGCCTTTCGTAAACTTGGTTTTGATATTACCGACTTTAGAATTGAAGGTACTGACTTTGACGAAGAAACTTTAAAACGAATTAATCGAATTGCTGATTTAACTGCTGAAGCCCAGGCGGCACAAGCTGTTGGTCTTGATTATGCCAAGGTACAACAATTAGAAGCCCTTCGTGAGGCGGCTAGAAATGAAGGTGGTGGGGCTGGAATAGGTATGGGAATGGGTGCTGGTATAGGTTTGGGACAAAGTATGGCCCAAACTATAACTCAGCAAAATAACATGGACTCCCAAACGACATCCAATGATGCAATGACCAAATTAAAACAATTAAAAAACATGTTTGAAGCTGAGCTAATTACTGAGCAAGAGTACCAAGCTAAAAAACAAGATATTCTGGACCAAATTTAAAATGGCTAGATGTAAAAGCTGTTCAGCCCCTTTACCAGCAAATACTAATCGCTGTATTTATTGCAATGTGCGTAATGATGTTGACCTACATAGTAAGCATAAATATAATATTCAAACTAAACATTCTAAGCGTATTTGCCCTCATTGTGATACTCATTTACAAACCATAAAATTAGATATTAATGGTCCTCTTTTTATAGAACGCTGTAAAGGCTGTTTTGGTTTGTTTTTTGATTTAGGTGAAATTGATACCCTGCTTGAAAATTCAGTATCTAATGTATCTGATATCAACTTAACGCTGATAAAAAATATAAACAAAGACCGCTTTGCATCACATCAGAAAGTTAAATATATTAAATGTCCTGTTTGCAGTAACTATATGAAAAGGCTTAATTTTGGTCATCGTAGCGGAGTAATTGTTGACCAATGCCTAAAGCACGGAATTTGGGTTGATAGTGGAGAAATTACTCATTTGATGGAATGGAAAAAAGCGGGAGGACAATTACTTAACGCGAAAGAAAAGCTAAACACAAAACCAAAAAAAAACGCGTCCCCTCTGTTAGACCCTTCTGCCTATACTCAACAGACCGCCCCCTTAGAATCAGACCTATTAGAAACAGTCTCAACCCTAATTTATAGGCTTTTTACTTAAGGGTATCAGTATATTAATATTTCCTACTATTACCACCATAAATGACAGAATACAGCCTATCAAGTCTGTTATACTTAATATGATTTTAAATCTTTTATAATTAGGGAATGGGGATTCAATAATACCCAAAACTAAAATCCATAGGATGTGCTGAGGTACGAAGCGCATCTTACATTTAGATACGCTTCATACCTCAGCATCCTATATTTTGTATATTATTAATTTCTACTTCTTAAGCTTTATTTTATCAAGGTACATTTATGGCTTTATTGAGTTCATTCTTTAAAGAAAAAACAACAAAAAATACTACTGTCTTAAATGAAAAATTAACCTTAGAAGTTTTAAAAAATTTAATTCCTATAAGAAACTTAAGTAATGATAAGCTTGAATCTTTTGCCTTAAAACATAAGGCTGAAGTTTTACCTAAAGGTCAGGTGGTTTTTAAACTAAATGAACCCTCTAAAACAGTTATCTTCCTTTTAAAAGGAACAGTCTCTTTAGAAGATGAAAGTGGAAAAACTTTTGATATTAGTGCATCTGAAGTAAAAGCTAAATTTCCTCTTTCAAGCGGCTTAAAATATACTACAACAGCCACTGCAAAAACTAAGATTAATATATTACGTGTTTCCCACAAGGTCATGGCTATTGGCTCAGAAAAACACAACTCGGCTAAACTGCTAATTCCTGATAATTTAAAAGATAACCGTTTACTACAAACTTTTGCCCAACAATTTATGGATGATGAGCTTGAAGTACCTTCTTTACCAAGTATTGCCATTCAATTAAGAAAAGCAATGCAAAATGAAATAGGTATTGAAGAAGCGGTTAAAATCATTCAGCTTGACCCTGTTATTTCGGCAAAATTAATTGAAGTTGCTAACTGTCCTCTTTATATCTGCAACACCCCTGCTAAAAGCTGCTTTGAAGCCGTAAAAAGAATAGGCTTAAATGCAACTCGTAGCCTCGTAATTAGTTTAAGTATAAAAAATATATTTTCCAGTAAATCACCATTAATCAGAAAACACTTGGATCAACAATGGAAAGCAAGTATTTACCTTTCCAGCTTATGCTTCATCCTTGCATCGACTGATAAACAAATAAACCCGGAAGAGGCTTTATTAGCTGGGCTAGTTGCAGATATAGGTGTTATTCCTTTTCTAAATTTTATAACAAAGTTACCGGCTGACTATTATAATGAAGAGGAAATTATGCAAGCTATTCCTGTCATTAAAGGGGTGGTCGGTACAACTATTCTGAAAAACTGGGGCTTTGCAGAGGAATTTATTAAAATCCCTTTACAATCAGAAGACTGGTACTACCATAGCGAAGATAAGATTAATTATACTGATATTGTTATTTTATCCAGACTACATAGTAAAATTGGTCAAAAAATACCGCATTTACCCGCAATCACTTCAATTCCAGCGGCCAGTAAATTAAAATCTATTACCCTTTCACCTGAAAATTCATTAAGTATTCTGCACGATGCTAAAGATAAAATTAATAAAACTTTAAAAACATTTTCCGCTTAATTTTGACATTTTATTAATGATACCTAACCTCAATATTTTCTGCAGAAATAAATTTATTAAGCCTTAATATTAACTCATCAGTGGGGTGTACTCGCCAATCATCCCCTAGCTGAATAACAGCTTTTGCTGTATTAGAAAACTGAACCTGTATTGGACAACTGCCGCCTGCAAAAGGTTGTATTATTTGTCTTAAGGTATCAACAAAGGGTTTTGTTTCCAATTCACTCTCACGCCTATCCCAACAAAGTACAATAGCTCGAGCAAATAACTCTCTGGCCTGTTCAAAAGTATATAATTTATCAGCCGTCATCCTTAGTCCACCTGAAAAGTCATCAATACTTAAAGGTCCTTCTGCAACCAATAAAGCATCTTTAGTTAGAATATCGCGATAAGCTTCATAAGTTCTACTAAATGCTGCAACTTCGAGCCTGCCCGTTTTATCATCAAAAGTGGCAAAACCCATCATTGTACCTTTTTTGGTTTGCCTGGTTCGCATTTCAACAACTAAGCCTGCAACCCTACCTTCTATTTTAGATTTTGAACGTTCAGCATCGGCAATCAGCATTCCAATGCTGGCCTGTCTAATATGCTTTAGTTCTGCTTCATATCGATCAATGGGGTGCCCCGTTAAGTAAAGCCCTAATGTTATTTTCTCGGCATCTAATTTTTCCTTTTCCGTCCAGGCTTCAACATTAGTGGAATACGCTTCTAAATCATCACCTTTATCAACCTGAACAGCTAAGCCAAACATATCATTTTGACCGGTTTGGCTCATTTTTCCATGTTGTTCAGCTACTTTCAACGCAGTTGTTAACTCTGCCAAATGGGAAGCTCTATTATCATTTATGCTGTCAAAAGCACCTCCTCTTATCAGTGCCTCAATAGCCCGACGGTTGACCTTTCTTAACTGAACCCGTTTACATAAATCATAAAGCCCTAAAAAAGGGCCTTTTTCAGTCCTTTCTGCTAATAAATCTTCAATAGCAGATTCCCCAACCCCTTTTATGGCACCAATACCATAAACAATCTCGCCTTGAATATTTTCGGTAAAATGATATTGAGACGTATTAATATCAGGCGGAAGAAGTGTTAACCCCATCTCATGGCACTCTTCAACAAGGGTAACAACTTTGTCGGTGTTATCCATATCTGCCGACATAACAGCTGCCATAAAAGCCCCTGGATAATGCCTTTTAAGCCATGCAGTTTGGTAGGCAACTAAAGCATAAGCCGCTGAATGTGATTTATTAAATCCATAGCCAGCAAATTTTTCCATTAAATCAAAAACGTAAGTTGCTATTGATTCATCAATGTTATTATTAATTGAGCCCTCGGTAAAAATAGCTCTTTGTTTTGCCATTTCCTCTGGCTTTTTCTTACCCATTGCCCGACGAAGCATATCCGCCTCACCAAGTGAATAACCCGCTAACTCTCGTGCAATTTGCATCACCTGCTCTTGATACAAAATAACACCATTGGTAGGGCTTAAAATGGGGATTAATAGATCATGGGCATATTCTGCTTTGGCACCATGTTTCACATTAATATAGTCATCAACCATGCCTGATTCTAATGGCCCTGGTCTAAACAGAGCCACCAAAGCAATAATATCGTCAAAACAATCAGGCTTTAGCTTACGAATCAGCTCTTTCATTCCCCGTGATTCTAATTGAAATACCGCTGTCGTCTGACATTTTAAGAATATTTCATCATAAGTGGTCTGGTCATTTCTCGGGATTTGACTAATATCTACTTCCGGCTCACCCAGTAGCTTTTTCTTAGCATTGATAGTTTGTAATGCCCAATCAATAATAGTCAGTGTACGCAGTCCAAGAAAATCAAACTTGACTAAACCCACTGCTTCTACATCATCTTTATCAAACTGAGTGACTAAATTATTACCTTCCTGATCACAATACAGCGCAGAAAAGTCTGTTAATTTAGTCGGTGAAATAACCACCCCTCCAGCATGTTTCCCTGCATTCCGTGATGTACCTTCAAGTGACATAGCCATATCAATTAAGGTTTTTACATCTTCTTCATTATCATAACGGTCTTTCAGCTCAGCACTCTCTTCTAGTGCCTTAGGCAAAGTCATTCCTATTTCAAAAGGTACTAACTTCGATAAACCATCCACAAAACCATACGATAATGCCATCACTCGTCCTACGTCACGTATTACCGCTTTAGCGGCCATAGAACCATAAGTAATAATTTGAGATACTTTATCTCGCCCATAATGCCTAGCGACATAATCAATCACTTCATCGCGTCTATCCATACAGAAGTCAATATCAAAATCAGGCATAGAAACTCGCTCTGGGTTCAAAAATCGCTCAAATAATAAATCAAACTCAATAGGATCTAAATCTGTGATTTTAAGTGAGTAGGCAACTAATGACCCAGCACCCGACCCCCTGCCTGGACCCACAGGTATAGCATTTTGTT
Organism: uncultured Methylomarinum sp.; assembly: GCA_964472945.1. Lineage (GTDB taxonomy): Bacteria > Pseudomonadota > Gammaproteobacteria > Methylococcales > Methylomonadaceae > QPIN01. The sequence goes on from CAYYNM010000020.1 coordinate 6,763, forward strand.
TAGCCCAAATAATAAAATCAGCCACAATCATAAAGTAGCCAGGGAAACCCATTTGTATTATCACATTCAGTTCAAACTGTAAGCGATCTAAATAAACTTGTCGATTTTCCTCAGCAGAACCACTTCCAAATACAGGGTATTGTTGCAACCTTTCTTCTAACCCTTTACGAGATTCTTCAACAAAAAAATCATCTAATGACATCCCTTCCGGCACAGGATAGTCAGGCAAATAGTTTTTACCCAGTGTCAACTCAACATTACATCGTTTTGCTATTTCTACGGTATTTTCTATTGCTTCGGGAATATCTGAAAATAACTCAATCATCTCCTCAGAACTGCGAAGATATTGCATGGAGGTATAATCTTTTGGTCGTCTGGAATCCCCCAGAACACGCCCCTGATTGATACACACCCTTACTTCATGTGAGTCAAAATTAGATTTATCAAGAAAACAAACATAATTAGTGGCAACGACAGGAAAATCAAGTTTTAAGGCAAGGTCTACAGCTGCTTTAATATAGCTTTCTTCACCAGCTTTCCCTACTCGTTGTATTTCAAGATAAAAGCTATTTTTAAACATTGATGCCCAATAATTAGCCCATTTTTCTGCATCCTCATTCTTTTCTGAGACTAATGCTTTGCCAATATCACCCTCCATAGCACCCGATAAAGCAATTAAGCCTTGATGATTTTGTTCCAGCCACTCTCTCTTTATCATCGGGACATCAAGATGCTGACCTTTTTGATATGCTATAGAAATTAGCTCTGTTAAAGTAACATACCCTTGTTGAGTGCTGGCTAATAAGGTTAGCCGAGAGGGCATGGTAGGTTCTTCAGGGTTGAAAATATAAACATCTGCACCAAAAATGGCTTTGATGCCTTGAGCTTGTGTTGCTCTATAGAATTTAACCAGAGAAAAAAGGTTAGATTGTTCTGTAATAGCCATAGCCGGCATATTAAAATCAGTCAACCGCTTAATTAAGGGTTTGATTTTGACAATGCCATCTACTAAAGAAAATTCAGAATGAACGCGTAAATGGACAAACTCTGGTTTCATAAATAATATTAAAAATTAACACATTGCGGCTAAAGCCGCTCCTACAAAAAATTTATTTCTTTCTTAACTTAATATTAATGACCTGAGGGTTGTGAAAGTATTCTCTTTTTTACCTCCCCCTTTGGAAAATGGGGATTGAGGGGGATCTTATAAATAAATAAGGCATTGACATTAAAAGCTTTATCTTTAAAATAAAATCTCCTCCAGCCCATCTTTTTCAAAGAGGGGAGCTATAAGCATATACTTTCACAGCCTCTGAGGGTTGTAAATAGTCATGTAAAGTAATTTAACTAAACTACTTATGGCTACTTATAAATAGCTAACTGTTTTTTAACAGGTGCAAAAGACTTTCGATGCTGTTCGGTCACCCCAAGGCTTTGTAATTTTTCTAAGTGTAATTTAGTAGGGTAACCTTTATGCTTTGAAAAATTATAGCCTGGGTATAAGATATCCAAAGTATTCATTTCATCATCTCTGGCAACTTTAGCTAAAATAGAGGCGGCTGAAATTTCTGCAATTTTCAAATCACCTTTAACAATTGTTTCCCCTTCGCATGGAATATCGGGAAAAAAGGTACCATCAACCTGAACCCAGTCGGGTGATATATTAAGCTGAAAATAAGCACGGCTCATTGCAAGTAAAGAGGCTTGCAAAATATTTATTTTATCAATTTCACTGGCTTCAGCACGACCAATAGCCCATGCCCTGGTATTTTTTTTAATCTCTGTAGCCAGTAGCTTTCTTTTGTTCTCTGATAATTTTTTAGAATCAGTCAACCCTGAAATAGCTTTATTGGGGTCTAAAATAACAATAGCTGCAAACACAGCACCTACAATACAGCCTCGGCCTACCTCATCAACCCCTGCTATTACTTGCATTTATCGCAAGATACCTCGCGTAACATTACGCAGAAAACTTACCATATCAGAAAGCTCTTTACTTTCACCAGCCAAGTCTTCCATTTCTTCTATTGCAGCATCTAAACGTAAATTATTTTTGTATAAAATTTTATAAGCTTTTCTTATCTGCCTAACGACTTCGGGGGATATTCCATTACGCTCCATACCCACAGAATTAATACCATGTGGAGATGTAGGCCGACCACCGACCATAACAAAAGGAGGAATATCTTTTGTAATAGCACTTCCCATCGCTGAAAAGCTATAAGCACCAATTTGAGTGAATTGATGGACTAAGGTAAACCCACCAAGAATAGCGTTATCCCCCATGTGTACATGGCCTGCTATTGATGCACCATTTGCCATAATGACATGATCACCAATAATACAATCATGTGCCACATGGGTGTAAGCCATCAATAAATTATCACTACCAATTAAGGTTAAGCCATGGTCTTGTAATGTGCCTCTATGGATACTGGTAAATTCACGAATAACATTTCTATCGCCAATTTCTAATTTTGTTTCTTCATCGGCATATTTTTTATCTTGGGGGCATTCTCCTACCGAAGAAAACTGATAAATTTGATTGTCTTTGCCTATCGTCGTATTTCCATTAATAACAACATGAGGGCCCACCACTGTTCCAGAATCAATTTTAACTTCTGACCCAATAATAGAGAAAGGACCAATCGTTACATCATCGGCTATCTCAGCATTAATATCGACAACTGCTTTTGAATCTATCAAATTAACCTGCCACTGCCGCGCACATAATAGTTGCACTAGTCGCTAATTCACCATCAACTTCTGCACGACAATCAAATGTCCAAATATTACGTCTGGTTTTAACCACCCTTGCTTCTAGCATCAACTGATCACCAGGCCCTACAGTCTTTTTAAAACGTGCTTTATCAATGCCTGCTAAATAATAAATTGACCCTGGCCCATATTGATCATCTGATTGTGATGTTAATAAAGCAGTAGCCTGGGCTAAAGCTTCAAGCATTAAGACACCTGGAAAAATAGGATTACCAGGGAAATGTCCTTGAAAAAAAGGTTCATTAAAGGTGACATTTTTACATGCTAACAGGTGCTCTTTAGGCTCACATTCGAGCACCTTATCTACCAATAAAAAAGGGTACCTATGAGGTAGTAACTGTTGAATTTTTAATATATCTAACTGACCAGACATTTATTTACCTTGTAATTATTAATCAGATAAAGCAGCTAATTTTGCCTGAACTTTGTCAGTAACATCTATTTTATTAGTGTAATAAACCACACCATTTTGTACACCATCCATTAACACTAAGTCAAAAGACTCATCTTTTGCAAGTGCCTTAATCGCATCAAGAACACCCCGCTGGATTTTACCCATTTCTTCGTTATTCCACATGCTGACATCTTCTTTAAACTCTTGTTGAGAGCGTTTTGCTTCTCTTTTCTTATCAAAAATATCTTTTTCAAGTTTACGTCGTTCAGATTCGCCCATCACCGAACCATCTCTAGTTAACTTTTCTTCAAGCTTCATAATCTCTTTTACACGCGCCTCTAAATGTTTTTTTCTAGGCGAAAATTCTTGCTCCATTCGCTTTTGCGCTTTTTTAGCTTGGGGAGAACCTTGAAGCACTTTAGCAACGTTGACTACGCCTACTTTTAGCTCTGCATAACTGACATTAGCGACAAACAAAAGTATTACAAATAAAGAAATTCTATTTTTCATTGATAATTCCATCTTTAACAATATGATAACGGTATAAGAAAGTTCTAACCGCTGTGAGTACAACTTAGTATACAGGACTATTAATTGGTAAATTATAGGTTAATTTAATGACAAATCAAATAGCTAATAGTTCAGCAGTAAAAAAACAATTAGAAGCCTGAGCCAAATGAAAACTGAAAACTTTTTTGTCTATCATTTACACCCGCATTTAAAGGGATGGCAAAACTAACAGATAATGCTCCAAAAGGAGAAAGCCATTCGCCTGAAAGACCGGCAGAATATCTCAGGCCACCAAGATTAAACCCGTTACTGACAGTGCCTCCATCCATAAAAGTCCCTACTCTTATTGATTTAACATCCTCTACAAAAGGAATAGGAAAAAACAATTCTGCCTTACCTATTATTTTAGTTGAACCACCAAAGGGGTCATTTCTTGAATCTCTAGGACCCAGCGTATTATCATCATAACCACGAACAGACTTTACCCCACCTGCAAAAAAATGTTCAAAAAATGGCAGGTTTTTGGTATTTCCATAACCATCACCGTAGGCGGCTTCTCCCAACAACCTAAAAGTCAGGTCTTTTGCTATAGGAAAGTACATTTGTTGCTTATAACTCACTTTATAATAAGTTAAATCACTGCCTGGTACCGTTGCAAATGCAGACAACCTTTGCTGCATCCCGTCACTAGGGAAAACAGCTCTATTTAAAGTATCATGACTCCAGCCAATAGAAGTGGCAAAAGTTATATATTTATTTCCTTCAGCTTTTACAAAATCTAAAATTTCCTGTGATGAAAAATCTGAAGACTTTAGCGTAGTATGCTTAAGGTCAAGGTTAAAACGTAGACGGTCATTTTCATTAAGGGGTAACCCAAAATTAAAACTACTATTCGCTACATCGGTAGAATAGTTAGAAATATTTGCTTGACTTGCATCCCGTGCACTATAGCCCAAATCATAACCTAAACTAACACCATCCAAAGTAAAATAAGGGTCAAAATATCCAAAACTATAACGTGTTGATACACTACTATTATTGAAAGCCAAATTTACTCGTTTACCTGAACCGAAAACGTTATCTTGAGAAACATTAGCATTAAAAATAATACCTTGTGTTTGTGAAAAACCAACCCCAGCCGATAAATTTCCTGATGATTTTTCTACCACTGAATAATTGACATCTATTTGGTCGGCCGTACCAACAACGGGTGGTGTTTCGACATTTACCTCTTCAAAATAACCTAAGCGCTGCAACCTTACTTTAGACCTTTCAATTTTCTTGGTTGAAGCCCAGCTAGACTCCATTTGTCTTAACTCTCGCCTTAAAACTTCATCGCGTGTTTTAGTATTACCACTCATATTGATCCGGTTTACATACACGCGCTTACCTGGGTCAACAAAAAAAGTCATTTCGACTGTTTTATTTTCATTATTTATATTGGGTGCCATATTAACATTGGCAAATACATAGCCCTCTTCACCTAAGCGGTCAGAAATTGCTTTTGATGTAGCAGAAGCTGCTTTCCGAGAAAATACTTCACCAGGTCCAACTTGGACTAACTTAATAATTTCATCAGGTTCAACGACTAAATTACCCGATACTTTTACTTTATTAAGAGTAAATAAGTTACCTTCATTAACATTAATGGTGACATAAATTTCTTTTTTATCGGGTGTTATTGCCACTTGGGTCGAATCAATGGTGAAATTAATATAGCCCCTGTCTAAATAATACGAGCGCAACCTTTCTAAATCAGCAGATAACTTTTGTTTTGAATATTGATCATCTTTAGTATAAAAAGATAACCAGTTAGAAGTAGAAAGTTCAAAGTCTTTAAGTAACTCTTTATTTTCAAAAACCTTATTTCCAACAATATTAATTTGTTTAATGGTTGCAACACGACCTTCTGAGATATCAATATTAATCCCGACCCTGTTACGGGTTAGTTTTGCCACCTTAGTATCAATCTTCAGACCATATTTTCCATGGCTAAAATACTGCCTTCTTAACTCTTGTTCAACCTTATCCAGTATTTGACGGTTAAAGACTTTACCTTCTGCCAAACCAATTTTTTTAAGTGCTTTGGTCAAATCATCTGAACTTAAATCTTTATTACCCTCAAAAATTATTTTTGCAATTGAAGGGCGTTCAACAACATTGACAACCAGTGTTGAACCTTCTTTTTCCAGTGAAATATCCTTAAAAAAACCGGTCTTAAATAAAGCTCTAATCGCAACTCCAGCCTTAGACAACACAAATGTTTCACCTACATTAACAGGAAGGTAATTATAAACCGTTCCTGCTGAAATTCTTTGCAAGCCATTGACTTTAATATTTTCAACTAAAAACTGTTCCTCCGCTTTCGCCGGTTGGAAAGCCAATAGAGCTGTCAATAACAAGAAGTGAATTACTTTTTTTGTCACAAGGTTACCAATCTACTAATCACATTAAAAATTGCTAAATTATATCATGCTCTATCAAAAGGAAAGGCGATTACATCACCTAGTGAGCCTGAATCAGCCATACTCATTAGTAACCGATCCAAGCCTAAAGCAATACCACTACAATCGGGTAAGCCCGTTCGTAAAGCAGCAAGAAATTTTTCATCTTTTTTAATAACAGGTAAGCCTTTAGTCTTTCTTGCTTTATTCTCCAAGTCAAAGCGTTGTTCCTGCTCAACCGCATCTGATAGTTCAAAAAAGCCATTGCCAATTTCAACACCTTTGATAAACACCTCAAACCTATCTGACACAAGAGGGTTTTGCTGATTTATCCTTGCCAAAGATGATTGAATAGCGGGGTAAGCATAAACCATGCAAAGCATTTGTTCTTCTAGACTAGGCTGAATTTTATAACTAAAAATAAAATCCAGCCACATAGAGTGGTCAGTCTCACAAAGCGATACCGCATCTTCTATTCCATTTTTTATCGCATACTCAGCATAGCTTTGCTGACAAAAAACCAAGGGATTTAACCCTGTAACTTGTTCAAATATATTCTTATAACTTATTTTTTGAACACTTGTAACAGGGTTGCCCTTTACTTTAATGATTAATTCGACAACTTCATCCATTAGCTGATCTAAAGAAAAACCAACTCGATACCACTCAAGAATGGAAAACTCAGGATTATGAAAACGCCCTATTTCAGCATTCCTAAAGGCTTTACAAATTTGAAAAATAGAACCACTTCCAGCCGCTAGCAGTCTTTTCATTGAAAACTCTGGTGAAGTTTGCAAAAACATTTCTTTATTTTTCGGTTTGCAATGATAAAAACTGGAAAAAAAATCTAACTGTGGATCAGTTCCCGTTGCAGAGCAGAGCAATGGTGTTTCCACCTCAAGCACTTCTTTTTGTGCAAAAAAAGTTCTTATCGTTGCCAACATTTGCGCCCTTAGACGCAATACTTTTAGATCAGCTACGGGTTTCCAAGTTGTAGGCACTACTCTTTTACTCGAGAAACATACTCTCCTGTGCGAGTATCAATTCGAATCATCTCACCTACCTGAACAAATAATGGCACCCTAACAACCGCACCAGATTCCATTGTTGCGGGCTTCCCACCGCCTCCCGAGGTATCACCTTTTAACCCAGGGTCAGTTTCTGCAACCGCTAACTCGACAAAATTAGGCGGAACAACAGATAAAGGCGAATCATTCCATAAGGTCATGGTGCACATATCCTGTTCTTTCAACCACTTAACAACCTCTTCTACCGCAGTACTGTCTGCTTGATATTGTTCAAACGTATCAGGCACCATAAAGTGCCAAAATTCACCATCATTGTATAAATACTGTACTTCAATATCCATAACATCAGCACCCTCGACTGATTCTCCTGATTTAAAGGTACGCTCTATTACCCGTCCATTTTTTAAATTTCTAATTTTTACTCTATTGAAAGCTTGACCTTTACCTGGCTTGATAAACTCATTTTCAATGATTGCACAAGGGTCTTGATCCAACATAATTTTAAGACCTGCTTTAAATTCATTCGTACTATATCTAGCCATTTTTTCCTCAGGTAAACAAAATAATTTATAGCTATTATAATAGAGCTAACCAACGATAGAAACAAGACCATCACTCTATAGGAAAAAACTTGCTTCAAAAAACACAATCATGGCAGCAGGAACTTGCTGAAGGATTTAATAATATTGCTGAAATTTGTAAATATTTAAACATCACACTGGAGACTGCAAAGTATATAGAGCACTCCCCTAACTTTCCTGTTCGAGTTCCCCGTGAATTTGTTGATAGAATGAGAAAGGGCGATTTAAACGACCCTTTACTCAAACAAATTTTACCAACGAAAAAAGAGTCACTGAATACTCCCGGTTATACTTATGATCCCGTTGGGGACTTAGCATCAATGACTGAATCAAGTGTTATTCATAAATACTTTGGTCGAGTTCTTCTTATCACGACAGGTAGTTGTGCAATTAATTGCCGCTACTGTTTTCGTAGAAATTTTCCTTATAATGATTTTCAACTCAGCACAAAAAAACATCAAAAGGCTATTAATTATATTGCCACACACCAAGATATTTCAGAAGTTATCTTAAGTGGTGGTGACCCTTTATTACTTAGCGATCAAAAGCTAATAGCATTAATAAAAAAAATAGAATCTATTCCTCATATCAAAAGAATTAGAATCCATAGCCGAATCCCCATTGTTTTACCCCATAGAATCACAGATGAATTATGTGACAAGTTATCAAACATAGAAAAAGATTTAATATTAGTGGTTCACTCAAACCATTCAAATGAATTAAATGAAAAGGTAAAAATTGCTTGTCAACGTTTAAAAAGCGCCCATATTACGCTACTTAACCAAGCTGTTTTATTAAAAGGCATTAATGATAAAGCAGAACAACTTTGTACATTACATGAAAAACTTTTTACTTTTCAAGTTATGCCTTATTATTTACACTTGCTCGACAAAGCGACTGGCACCGCACACTTTGAAGTGAGTCATCATGATGGTATAAAATTAATGAATCAAATAAAAGCCATATTACCGGGTTATTTAGTCCCTAAATTAGTAACAGAACAAGCTGGTGCAGCTAATAAAATAGTCATTGCTTAAAAAAAAGATTAAAACCCGTTACACTTAGAGTAAACCATAACATGACTATATAAATCGCAGCTTGATTAAAAATAAAAACTAAAACTTTGTAGAGCGGACTTTAGTCCGCTATAGAGGCCGTTTATATCGATTATTGCAGACTGAAGTCCGTTCTACAATCATAAGCAGTGGCAAGAGTTGATAATCATAAACCATAATTTAGCTAAAAAAATAATGTATCCATATGACAAATACTAAACTTCCATTCAAGCTATTGCCTGAAGAGGTAACTATATGGCTAAATTCATTAAAACAACTCAATAGCGCAAAAACAGCTATTGAATTGAATAATGTAGCTAAACAGCTACGAACATACGAGTCAAATACAAGCGACTTACTAATAGCTGTTATACAATTAACACCCACAATACTTCATACCTGCGACACAATTGAGTTAAGCTTTTCAGACGATCCTCAGCCAAAAAAATACCCGGTTAAAGTAATTAAACTTTGCATTCAGTTATTAAAAAATACGGGGCTGGCATTTTGTAATATAAGCAAACTAAAAAGCTTATCGACCAATGAACTAAACCTGGCAAATTATTTAGCTTTACAGTTTATAGGGCACGCTCAGAGGCTAAGCGCAATTTTTCATGAACCTCCCTCATCTTCTTTTTGGAAGGAAATAGCAAGAATTTATAAGCTATCTCTAGCAGCAAATACAAACCAGAAAAAAATAACTCATAACATAAACAAGTTTAAGGAACAGTTAACAATAGATTCAGCTGTAAAACGTAATATACTCTTTAGTCTTTGCGCCCCCTATCAATACTCTTCCAGCCAAATAAAACAGCTTTTTTTAATTTCTAATAGTTTGGCTAACAGCTTAATTTTAAATAACACCGTTTCCTCAGCTAATAATATATTTTATTGGGACACTGATAGTGCAGACTGCCCCAACACTTTTAACAATACCATTCAATACCAACAGTTAAACACTAAAATTGATACCAAAGCATTACTTACTAGTCTGCAATCAAATAGTTTTGTTTGCAATTTGGATCAACATACATTCTCCAAACTATTCGATCATTTATCAGGCTATCAATCAATTATAAACAGTTCCATCCCTTCTGCTCCAACTATCTCACAACTACTCAGAGGGTTTGACAGCATTACTAAATACTTAACAAAATTAAGTACCTTACAAAAAATTCAACAATTCAGTACTGAAGTGACACCAGGCAATTCAATTAAAGATATATCAAAACAAGACAACCTAAACGCTGCACCCCAAATTACTTATTCAACAAACTACCAAGAACTGCTAAACAAAGCAAAACCAGTAAAAACACTTCAAGTTAATAATGAAAAATATATTATTGCTGAGACAAACTATACCGAATGTAATATCGATAGCATTGTCCTACTTTGCCACCCAAATCTAAAGAATGAACTAGGCATTATTAGGCAAGTAAAAGTTACTAACGCTTCAAAAACAGTACATATCCTTATTGAAAAAATTCCCGGGGTAGTGTCAATTCAACAAGCCATACCATCAAGATCTGTAGCAACTGAATTTATCAGCATTCAAAATGAAAACACTCACTATGTTCTTTTCCCATCCCCCTGTAAATTAACTAATGGAAGCAAAATAAGCTACACATCTGCCAAACATTTTATTTTAGAGAAGCTGATTTATCACACACGCTTTTTTAGTCTTTACCAGATAAGTTGATTTTTTTGTATTCTCCCCCGGTGCAAAATCCATCAGCATATAAATACCACCAATTAGCAAATTTTTAATAACCTACCATACTCTCTAGGAGTCTGTCCGAGAATAGAAATCGTCGGTGAGGGAAAGCTGACAAATAAGGTTTTCATTAGCCTTTCGTATAAAGTTTCTATAAGCTCTTTAAAGGGTAATCAATCAAGTTTGACAAATTTGTTAATCCCTTCTTCATAGACAGGATCATTTTAAAACGCAGGGGCAATCCTTTATGGTTGCCCCTTTATGGCTCTTAACCCCTCCATGAATAGAGATTTAAATTCACTCCGACCCCTTATACTCCATACTCGCGAAAAAATTTCGTCATTCCTGCGTGCTCCTAGCAGGAATCCATTTGCTCAGGAACGTGGATTCCCGATAAAAAAACTCGGGAATGACGAGAATTAAAAGGTTAAGTTAATTATGCCTGCCTACTTACATTGTAGAGACAAGACATGCCTTGTCTCTACCCATGGTCATTGTATTTATAAGCAATATCTATTGTTATTTTTCAGCTCTTGGTCTCATCTGGGGGAATAATAATACATCTCTAATCGAAGGCGCATCAGTAAATAGCATAACTAGGCGGTCAATACCAATACCTTCACCGGCTGTTGGTGGCATACCATGTTCTAATGCAACAATATAATCAGCATCAAAATGCATGGCTTCATCATCACCGGCTTCTTTTTCTTCCACTTGCTTTTGGAAGCGTTCAGCTTGGTCTTCTGCATCATTTAACTCAGTAAAACCATTGGCTATTTCACGTCCACCTACAAAAAATTCAAAACGATCGGTGACATGAGGATCATTATCATTACGTCTTGCTAATGGAGAAACTTCAACGGGATATGCAGTAATAAATGTTGGGTTCATTAACTTGCTTTCTACTGTTTTCTCAAATATTTCTATTTGAACTTTCCCTAAACCATAGCCATCTTTTAGTGGAATATGCAATTCTTCTGCTACTTTAACTGCCGCTTCGTGAGTATTTAGGTTTTCAAGTGTTAAATCAGGGTTAAAATGTAAAATTGATTCAACAACAGTCATCCGCTCAAAAGGTTTACCAAAGTCATATTCATCACCTTGGTATTTAACCATTGAACTTCCTGTTACTTCTTCAGCAATACCTTTTAGCATAACTTCGGTTAAATCCATTAAATCACCATATTCAGCGTAAGCTTGATAAAACTCTAGCATAGTGAATTCTGGATTATGGCGAGTTGATAAGCCTTCATTACGGAAATTACGGTTAATTTCAAACACGCGCTCAAAACCACCCACAACTAAACGTTTTAAATATAATTCAGGCGCAATTCGCAAATATAAACCCATGTCTAAAGCATTATGGTGGGTTTCAAAGGGGCGAGCGGTTGCTCCACCAGGAATGGCTTGCATCATTGGGGTTTCAACTTCCAGGAAATTTTTATCACCCAAAAATTTACGAATATAAGCCACAATTTGTGAACGAATTAAAAAGGTTTTACGTGAATCATCACTCATAATTAAATCCAGATAACGTTGTCTGTATTTAATTTCCTGATCTGCTATGCCGTGGAATTTTTCAGGTAATGGACGTAAAGCTTTAGTTAATAATCGAATATCATCAACTCTGACACTTAGTTCACCTACTTTAGTTTTAAATAATTCACCTTCAGCACCAATAATATCGCCAATATCCCACTTTTTGAATTGTTCATTATAAAACCCTTCTGGCAAAGTGTCTCGAGTAACATAAAGCTGTAATTTTCCTGACATATCCTGGATATGGCAGAAACTGGCTTTACCCATAATTCTACGAGTCATAATACGGCCAGCAACCTTAACTCTAATAGGCTGTTCTTCTAATTCTTCTTTGGTTTTTTCGCCATATTCAGCTAATAATTCACCGCTAATTACATTGCGGCGAAAGTCAGTTGGGAAAGCTATTCCATTGTCACGTAACGCTGATAGTTTAGCCCGGCGTTGTACAATTTGTTCTTGTTCGTCTTGTTGGTTTTCTGACATGTTTGTAACTTACTTATTTTTTGTAATAGTTTTTCTCATTCCCACGCAGAGCATGGGAACAAGATAGATAATTAATATATTTACAAGCCGCTTTTTAAGCTAGCTTCTATAAACTGATCTAAGTCACCATCTAAAACAGCTTGGGTATTGCCTGTTTCCACATTGGTTCTTAAATCTTTAATTCTTGATTGATCCAATACATAGGATCGTATTTGACTTCCCCAACCAATATCCGATTTACTGTCTTCTAATGTTTGCTGAGATTCTGCACGTTTAGAGAGTTCTAACTCATACAATTTACCTTTCAACTGCTTCATGGCAGTATCACGGTTTTTATGCTGTGATCTATCATTTTGGCATTGCACGACTATACCTGTTGGCTCATGGGTAATACGGATGGCTGATTCTGTTTTATTGACATGCTGCCCACCTGCACCACTGGCTCGATAGGTATCGACTCTTAAGTCAGCTGGATTTATTTCTATCTCAATGTCATCATCAATTTCTGCATTCACAAAAACTGAGGCAAAGGAAGTATGTCTTCTACTACCTGAATCAAAAGGTGATTTTCTGACTAATCGATGTACACCCGTTTCTGTACGTAGCCAGCCATAAGCATATTCACCTTCAAATTTAATGGTCGCGCTTTTAATCCCTGCAACCTCACCTTGAGATTCTTCCAGTAATTCAACTTTAAAACCTTTGGCTTCCCCCCAACGCAAATACATACGTTCAATCATTGAAGCCCAATCCTGAGCTTCTGTTCCACCTGAACCCGATTGAATATCTAAAAAGGCGTTATTAGCATCCATTTCGCCTGAAAACATCCGCCTAAATTCCAGCTCTGCAACTTGTTTTTCAAAGGCTGCCAGGTCTTCAATAACTGTTTCAACCGTTTCTTCATCACCGTCTTCAACCGCCATTTCCAGCAGTTCTTCAGCATCTGCTAAACCGTGTTCTAAATCATTAATGGTATCAACTATAGTTTCTAACTGGCCTCTTTCTTTGCCTAAAGCTTGAGCACGAGCTTGGTCACTCCAGACGTCTGGATCTTCTAGTTCTCTTAACACCTCAACCAGACGTTCACTTTTAATGTCAAAGTCCAAGTAATCTTTAAGCGCACTACCTCTTTTACTTAAATCTAGAATAGTGTTTTTTATTGGGTTAATTTCTTGCATAAATGATTATAGCGACCAAATAAATAGTAACCGTTGATTATAACAGAGCAAGGATCAATTTTTCTTAAATAGTGGCAAAACCAGATAAACTAAACCTGCCAAAACAAAGGGAATACTCAACAATTGCCCTGTAGACAAGCCTAAAATATTGTCATAAGCGGCTTGTTTAGTTTTAATAAACTCAAGAAAAAATCGAGCTGTGAAGACAGTCACTAAAAACGTAGCAAAGAAAACACCTTCCCTACTTTTTTTATCTCTTTTTAGATACATCATCAACAATAATATAAAAACACATAGATAGCTTATGGCTTCGTATAACTGAACAGGGTGTCTAGGCAATAAATCAACCCGTTGAAAAATCACTGCCCAGGGTAGCGTTGTAACATTACCTACAATCTCGGAATTAAAGAAATTACCGGTTCGAATAAAGCTTGCACCTAATGCAGAGACTATTGATACTCTATCTAAAAACCAAATATAAGACTCATTCACTTTTCGTTGATACAAATACAAGGCAATAAGGATCCCTAATAATCCACCATGACTAGCTAAACCACCTTCCCATATCGCAAAAAATTTAAGGGGATGGCTAAAATAATAAGCAGGATTATAGAACAAACAATGCCCTAACCTTGCTCCTACAATAGTACCAACCGCAATATAGGTCAGTAAATCATCAAGTTCTGCTATGTTTTTACCTTCTCGCTTATAGATCCAGGTCATTAATAAATAACCTGAAACAAAAGCAGAGGCAAACATCAACCCATACCAACGAATTTTGACAAAACCTACTGATATAGCAATAGGGTCTATATTCCAAATAAAATAATCCATATTAATCCCAACGATGATCTCTGACCTGAACACGGCCATCAGTTATTTGAACTGGAAATGTTTCAACATTTTCATAAGCAGGTGCACATTTAACAGCCCCTGTTTTTACACAAAATCGAGCACCATGTCTTGGGCAAATTATTTCATCACCTTCAAGTTCTCCACTAGCTATTTCTGCGCCATCATGTGTACAAACATCTTCTATGGCATAAAATCGACCCTCTAATTTAAAAATAGCCACATCCGTCCCATCAACTTCTACAACTATATTTTCTCTTTCTGTTAACGCATTTTCAGCGCATACATCTATCCAGTCAGTCATTTCATCTCTTTAAATAAACATCATATCGAAGCAGTTTACCACTAAAACTTTCATTGGGTTTTCCAGCAATCGGCTCTGCATAGTTAGGACTTTTTATCACGACTCTTTTAGTCGCCGTCTGCATTGACATTTCAAATAGCTGTTCCCTATCTTCATCGTCGCCTAATAAATCACGTAATATAGTCATCGATTTTTTTGCTAAAGCTGATTTTTTACGTTTGGGGGGAAACATTGGGTCAATATAGATACATTCAGGCTTTTTTTCTAATTTCGTTAATACTTCAATAGCATTACCAGAAATTAATTCAGGCACCTGAATATCTAAACCTGTCACCCAATCCACTTCAGATAAGCGTTTAAAACCATCTGCTAATAATTCAAACATAATAGGTGAACGTTCTATACAACGCAACTGATAACCCATTCGAAATATATGCAAGCTATCTTGCCCCCAGCCAGTTGTAGCATCAACAATAGTTTTAGTTCTTCTACCTAAAGCTTGTGCTAAAGCACCTTTTTTTGGTGCCGGCCATGATCGTTGCTCACCAGGGCGTGGTTCTATATCAACCGATAAACCACCTTTTTTTAATAGCTCTTTATCTAAAAGTTTTAACTGGTTATTTCGCCAAGTTAGAAAAAATTCTTCAGGAGTATCTTTGTCAATAAATTGATAAAGTGGAATATTTAACTTTTTTGCTAATAAGGAGTGCTCTTGAGAGTTACCTTGTCGTTCAAAAAGAATAGCAAGTTTACCTTTATATTTTTTAGACAAGAATAACTCCGGATGGTTAAACATGTATCAAGACATGTTCTACTCAGTTGAAATGGCTTTTTCTTCATTCTTTAAAGCGGCATCTAAAGTATGCCAAGCTAATGTCGCACATTTAACTCGGGCAGGGTATTCTCTAACACCAGCTAAGACCGCAAGCTTACCAATTGCTTCTAAATTAACATCTTCTTCCTTACCTGTAGTCATCTTATGAAATTGATTAAATAATGCCTCAGCTTCCGCTTCAGTTTTACCTTTTAAAATTTCTGTCATTAATGACACCGATGCAGTAGAAATAGCACAACCTGATCCTTGAAAACTGGCATCAACAATTTTATCGCCATCTATTTTCAAAAATAAAGTTAATCTATCACCACATAATGGGTTAAAACCTTCCACTTCCCTATCTGCATTTTCCATTACCCTGAAGTTACGTGGATTTCTATTGTGATCAAAAATCACTTCCTGGTAAAGATCTCTTAAATCATCAAACATTAGCCAAACACCTCAATTAGTTGTTCTATTCCATTCATTAACACATCAATTTCTGCTTTGGTATTATACATAGCAAAAGAGGCTCTTGCGGTTGCAGGTACTTCAAAAAAGTCCATTACCGGCATGGCACAATGATGCCCTGCTCTAATCGCAATACCCAAGCTATCTAGCATGGTACCAATATCATGTGGATGAATTTTATCTAATACAAAAGATAAAATAGCCCCTTTATCTTGCGCTTCACCAATAATTCTTAACCCTTCTATTTTGCTGGCTTTTTCAGTCGCATATTCCAGCAATTCAGCTTCATAAGCAGCAATATTATCCATTCCTATTTCAGCAAGGTAATCAATCGCTGCACCCAGCCCTACAACATCGGCAATATTAGGTGTGCCTGCTTCAAATTTATAAGGCAAAGTATTATATTCAGTTTCCTCAAAAGTTACCTTACGAATCATATCACCGCCGCCCTGATATGGAGGCATAGCTTCTAATAATACTTGCTTACCATATAACACACCAATTCCGGAAGGTGCATAAAGCTTGTGCCCTGAGAAAGCATAAAAATCACAGTCTAGTTCTTGCACATCAACCGTCATATGTGGAATAGCTTGTGCGCCATCTAATAACACAGGAATATTTTTAGCTTTGGCTGCTGCAATAATTTTTTTAACGGGGTTAATCGTCCCTAAAGCATTGGACATATGAACCACTGAAACTAATTTAGTTTTATCACTAATCAGTTTTTCAAATTCTGCATAGATTAATTCACCTTGTAAATTAATCGGTGCCACTTTTAAAATAGCCCCCGTCTGCTCACAAAACATTTGCCAAGGCACAATATTGGAATGATGCTCCATCGCAGTAATTAAAATTTCATCTCCTTTGTTAATATTGGCTTTTGCAAAAGTTGATGCAATCAGATTAATGGCTTCAGTTGCCCCTCTCACAAAAATAATTTCTTTGGTACTGCTAGCATTAATAAAGTCTTTAACCTTTTCCCGTGCACCTTCATAACGATCTGTCGATTTAATACTAAGAGTATGCACACCACGGTGCACATTGGCATATTCATGGGTATAAAGGTGAGAAATACTATCAATAACCACTTGAGGTTTTTGACAAGTTGCCGCATTATCCAGATAAACTAAGGGTTTATTGCGAATTTTTTCTTTCAAAATAGGAAAATCTGCACGAATTTTTTCTATGGGAAATATTGTCATTTTTTATGTTATTCTGTATTTTGTTGCTAATTTAGCAAACACGTATTATATTTTAAATTTGGTTTATCTAATTTTGTTTTGATTATGTCTGTTACTACTGAAAATTTTTATAAAAAGCATTTAACTAACTTAGATGAGTGGAGACGGTTAGGCGAAGCGAATATCTTTCCCCCAAGCAGTCGAGTTGAGCTTATTAATGGAGAAATTATTGAAATGGCACCTATAGGTAGCAATCATTCTGGACAAATTAACCGTCTCACTCAACTTTTAGTCCACCTGATATCAAAGCAGGCTGTTGTTAGCATACAAAATCCAGTCCAATTGGGTGATTTATCAGAACCACAACCAGACTTGATGCTATTAAAGCCCAATGCTGATTTCTATAGCTCTCAGCACCCACAGGCTAAAGACGTCTTGTTATTAATTGAAGTAGCAGATAGCTCTTTAAAATTTGATCAAAACCAAAAGCTTCGTTTATATGCCTTGCATAATATTCCTGAGTATTGGCTACTTAATATCAAAGACAGCTGCATCGAAGTTTACCGCCAACCTCACGATGGACTTTATGCTGAAAAAACTACTTTACGTGTTGGCGACAAAATCACTTTGTCCCAATTAAATAATATTAGTATCAATATTGCCGATATTTTGTAGGTGGACTTTAGTTTACTTTTAGCAACATTAAAATTATCTGTAATAGCATGGCGGACTGAAGTCCGCACCCTACAAATTTACAACCAGGCTTGATCAACACCTGCTTGAGGAAAGCGTTTTAATACCTGTCCTAAAACCACCTTACGTAAATTTTTCAACTTTACCCTGTCAACCATTTCATTTGCAAAGGCAAAAGTCAGTATATTTCTGGCTGTTTCTTTATCAATACACCTCGTTTGTAGATAAAAAATAGATTGTTCTTCTAACTGCCCCACCGTAACACCATGTGCACATTTTACATCATCTGCATAAATTTCTAGCTGTGGCTTCGTGTCCGCTTCTGCATCATTAGATAATAATAAATTACGGTTATTCATGGCTGAATCTGTTTTTTGAGCATCTTCCGCCACATAAACCATACCTTGAAAAACACCTCTAGCTCGCTGATTTAATACCCCTTTATACAGTTCATTACTCATTGCATATGGTTTTAAGTGATTAATACGGGTGTGGTTATCAATATGTTGGCGTTTATTGCCTAGATACAAGCCATTAAAATCACATTCAGAAGCAGCACCCAAATCTGTGTGCACATCAGTTCTAGCCAGCAAACCACCAAAAGCAAAATTATGATGATTAAATCGACTATCTCGGGCTTGTTTAACGTAAGTACCCCCAAAGTGATAAGCCTTTTCACCTTCACTTTGCACTTTATACAAAGTTAAACTGGCATTTTTCTCAACAAAAACCTCAGTCACTGCCACCGTTAAATAACTATCATCAACACCTACAAAAGTTTCGACAATATTTACTTCAGCCATTTCATCAGCAATTAACAGATGACGAGTTGCCGCTAAACATTCAGGTTCAGTCACTATATGTAATAATTGAATCGGTTGATCTACAACTTTTTTAGCCGGAATATGAACAAATAAACCATCGCTAAACCAGGCAGTATTAAAAGCCACAAAACCATGTTCTTTATTCGCAACAGCCTTGCCTAAATAGCTTTCTAACCATTCAGGTTTTTGCTCTAAAGCATCAGCCATACCCAACACTGAAATATCTTTATCCAAACCCTCTAATGAAGAATGCTGTTTAGAAAAACGACCATT
>CAYYNM010000021.1:0-7831 GCA_964472945.1 uncultured Methylomarinum sp.
TTTCTGTCCACCCCTTGTTCTAAAAAAAAGTCCAGCACGGAATATTCGTCATAAAACTTTCTTTTATCGACATGAATAGCTTTAAGTAAGGCTGGATGAATGGTGTCCAAAATATTTAGTTTTTCTGCTACATAATATGCTTTAGCCTGATCAGCCCATGTTGGACCAAGAATTGCTGGTATTCGCTTAAACTTAACAATATCTTGTTTACCTTTAAGCCAGTTGGCAAGTTTAGGCTCTAGGACATAGCAATGAGGACAAGCATAGAAAAACATTTCTACCACCTCCACCCGGCCATCAGTACGATTAGCTGAGACGGAGGGATTAATTAATTGATAATAAGCTCCTAGCTGGTATTCTGGAGTAGCAGATTGAACCTTAGTTATCGGTTTTTGAGATGAACAAGCACTCAAAAGTAATAAGGTACATATTACTAGCAATTTTAGAGCTTTTAATGGTAAGTTTTTCATTTATTGATACCTGTCTTTTTTAAACATAATTTTTTTCGGTGCCATAAAAAAAATAACACCGGAATTAAAATCATCGATACGAGAGGAGCTGTTAACATGCCACCAATCATTGGTGCTGCAATTCTTTTCATTGCTTCTGAACCTGTGCCACCTCCTATTAAAACGGGTAATAAGCCAATAATAATCACACTGGCTGTCATTATTTTAGGTCTAAGCCGCTGGGCGGCTCCTCGGATAACGGATTGACACAACTCACTTTCAGTGAGTTGTGCTTGGTTATCAACCGCTTCTCGCAAATAAATAATCATAATAATGCCAAACTCGGCTGCCACAGCAGCTAAAGCAATTGATCCCACAGCAACTGCAATTGAAAAGTTATAGCCAAGGAGCCAGAGTAGCCAAGCTGCACCCACCAAAGAAAAAGGGATTGCAATCATAACCAATAATGCTTCTATTATGTTTTGCAGGCTCAAGTAGATTAATATCAAGATAATCAATAAGGTGATTGGGATAAGGTAAAGCATACTTTCCTCAGCACGAGCCATATCAGTATATTGCCCTGACCATGATAAGGTATAGCCTACAGGTAAAACCAGCTGTTCCTGTAACGCTTGTTGTGCTGTTGTAATATATGAGCCTAAGTCCACACCTTCAGTGGTAATATAAACCCAGGTATTAATACGTGCATTTTCACTTTTAATAACGGGAGGCCCATTAACAACCTGGATTTCAGCTATATCCTGTAATTGTATATGCGTATCTTCAGTTGCAATAATGGGGAGTTCTTTTAGTTTAGTAATTGAGTTTCGTAGTGACTGTGGGTATCTTAAATTGATTGGGTAACGCTCATTTTTTTCCACTGTATAAGTAATATCACTCCCCCCGATAGCAATATTTGCAGCTTCTTCCACTTCACTAATACTTAAGCCAAAATGACCAATAGCATATCGATCAATATCAACATTAATATATCTTGCTCCAGAAGAGCGTTCGGAGTAAATTGTTTTGCTACCGTTAATGGTGCTTAAAATAGATTCAATCCTTTTTCCCTGGACTTGTAATATGTCGAGGTCTGGCCCACTAATCTTAATACCAATAGGCGTGTTAATACCTGTAGATTGCATATTAATACGTGCTTGTATAGGCATTAGCCAAGCATTTCGAACCCCTGGAATCTGAACTCTTGCATCCAATATTGCTTTGATTTTTTCCAAAGTCATTTGAGGACGCCATAACTCTTTAGGTTTAAGTTTAATCATGGTTTCCAACATGGTTAGAGGTGCCGGGTCTGTAGCCGTATCAGCTCGGCCAACTTTACCAAAAACAAGATCAACTTCAGGGACCGTTTTAATTAGACGGTCAGTTTGTTGTAGCAATTCACGCGCTTTACCTATAGATATAGAGGGTAGTGTGTTGGGCATATATAAAATATCTCCCTCATCCATTTCTGGCATAAATTCTTGGCCCAATTGACTTAAAGGCCATAAAGAGGAAACAACTAATAGAACAGCAACAATAATAGCACCCCGTGGTTTAAGTAGCGCTTTATTGATAATTGGTCGATATACTGAATATAAGCAACGGTTCAACGGATTGTTATTCTCTTTATGAATAGTCCCTTTTATAAAATAGACCATTAATGCTGGAACCAGGGTAATGGAAAGAATAGCCGCTGATGCCATGGCATAGGTTTTAGTATAGGCAAGAGGGGTAAAAAGCTTTGCCTCTTGCCCTTCGAGAGCAAAGATAGGTAAAAAACTCAGGGTAATAATGAGTAAAGAAAAAAACAGCGGTGACCCCACTTCTTTACAAGCATTACTAATAGCCTGTATGCGAGTAATACCTGTTAAATAAGAACGTTCTATATGTTTATGTGCATTTTCGATCATCACAACAGAGGCATCGACCATTGCACCAATAGCAATAGCAATTCCACCCAGAGACATTATATTGGCATTAATTCCTTGAATTCGCATAATAATAAATGCTGTGAGGATACCAATAGGTAAACTAATTAAAATAACCAGAGATGATCGGAAATGGTATAAAAATAAAGCGCATATTAAGATAACAATAATAAGCTCTTCTATTAAGCGGAGAGAGAGTGTTTCAATAGAACGAGAAATCAATCCTGCCCGATTATAGGTTTCAACTAACTCAACGCCTTCAGGTAAGCTATTTTTAAGCACCGCCAATTTTCTTTGTACAGCTTCGATGGTTTTTAGGGCATTTTCACCTGAGCGCATTACCACAATACCTCCCACCACTTCACCTTCCCCGTTAAGGTCTGCAACCCCGCGTCTCATAGCAGGACCCAAATGGATGCTTCGGGCTATATCACCAATCAATACAGAGGATATAGATAAACGACGCTTTAAGGTAGGGACACTGATAAGGGCTATATCATCAATGTTTTTTATATAGCCTTTGAATCTGACTAAATATTCAGCTTCAGCTTGTTCAAGTACGGAGCCACTAATTTCCTGATTAGACTCTGCAATTGCTTTGCGTACATTAGCCAGGGTCAGGTAATATCCTCGTAACTTATCAGGGTCAATTTCAATTTGGTATTGTTTAACCATGCCTCCTATAGTTGCAATTTCCGCGACGCCTGGAACAGATTGCAATTCATATTTTAAAAACCAGTCTTGCAAGGAACGTAATTCCGCCAGGTCATGCTTATGCGAATGGTCAACCAGTGCATACTCATATATCCAGCCTACTCCAGTTGCATCAGGACCCAACTTAGGTTTTACACCTTTTGGTAACTGTTCTGAAGCTTGACTTATATACTCCTGAACACGCGATCTAGCCCAGTACAAATCAGTATTATCTGCAAAAATAACAAAGATGTAAGAGTCACCAAAAAAGGAATAGCCTCTAACTGCTGTAGCCCCGGGGACTGATAACATGGCTGTTGACAAGGGGTAGGTGATCTGATCTTCAACAACTTGGGGCACCTGTCCGGCATAATGTGTACGAATAATAACCTGTACATCTGAAAGGTCCGGTATTGCATCCAGAGGGATAGTTTTAAGGGAATAAGTTCCACAAATAGAAAGCAATAACGCAAGCAATAACATTAAAAAGCGCTTTTCGATGGACCACTGAATAATGGCATTAATCATAATGATCTCTACCTATTACCCTTTTCATCACCTAAATGGTGATTAATTGACATACGCTGAAAAGCCGATTGTAGGTTGCTTTCAGAATCGATTAAAAACTGGCCTGAAGAAACAACTGTGTCATTATTTTTAAGCCCTGAAAGAATCTCAACCATGCCTCCTGATTCCTCACCTGCAATCACCGTAACAGGTTGGTACTGACCATTGTCTTTCAATAACACCACACGGTCTTGTTTTTCTGTTTTTATCACAGTATCTCTGGGGACCATTAAAATATTATGCCTACTTTGACCAATAATGCTGATATGGGCAAACATACTCTGGGACAGACCTGGGTGATCCGTTTTAAATTTTAAACTGATTTCAAGCGAGCGAGTAGTATATCCAACAGGAGGTTCCACACGTACTACTTTTCCACTAAAAGAAACACCAGGTAACCCACGTACAACCATATTTGCTTGTTGGCCGACTTTAACCCAGTTCCACTGACGTTCAAAAATTTCAGCAGTCACTTCAACGACCTGGTAGTTACTGCCGATATTAAATACAGTAAACCCTGAGGGAATTAAATCCCCAACTTCACCACGGCGTGAAAAAATATAGCCGGCTTCTTTAGCATAGACTTCAACTGAAAAATTGGCCGGATGGCCTGATTGCAACTTTAAAATTTGTTTAGTACTTAGACCAGCACTGATTAATTGAGATTTTATTAATGAAAGCCCTAAACTATCATCCTGTTTTAAAAGCACTTGAAACTGTAACTGTTGTTCCTGTAATGCCGGTGAGGTCATTGCAAAAAGCAACTCGTCTTCAGTCACTTCGTCTCCATCATACTTATCTGCAATATATGAAATGACACCCCCGAATGGAGGGGTAATGATTCTTCTTGCTGTTAAGTCAATACGGGTTATTTTACCAATAGTCTCGATATTATGTTGCATAACGCCCCTTTGAGCTTGAGCGGTACGAATCCCTAGGTTATGAACAACAGCAGGTGAAATAGTGATAGCTGGATAAACTGATGCATTGTTATTCTGAGGGTGGATATGACTATGCTTGACCAAATCCATACCGCACACGGGACAAGTTCCCGGGCTATCGGAAATAATTTCAGGGTGCATAGGGCAGGCATAATAGGTCTCATTTTGCAATGGACTATTTGTCAATTTAGCTTCTGAAGTTTTAGGTAACTTAAGTGTTGATGAAACAGGATTAAAAAAGGTAGATTGCCCAAGCATAAAACCTGCTACTCCCACCAATATTGAAGTGAGTATTATTTTTTTATGGAATAGCAAATAATTAATTGTCATTAGCTTGTAACTTTATTTGGTAAATAAATGGCCAGAATTTTCCAGTAATAAAAAAACTATGTTTTTGTTTATAATAGGCAATACCATTAAGTACAGCCGACTCTGGTAATAAATCTTGTTTGGGTAGCAAGCTGGATAAATCCAGCCAGCCTGTTATTTCCCCGTTGCTTGGGTTAATTTCAACAATACAATTACTGGGCCAGACATTAGCATAAATATTACCCTCAGCAAGCTCAAGTTCATTTAAACCTGATATTTTTTTATCCTGTAATGTTACTTTAAGGATTTTATCAATTTTGAAGTCATCAGGGTTTATAAAAAATAAGCTCGATGATCCATCACTGACCACCAATTGATTTTCTATCGTTGTACTGCCCCAGGCTTCATGCTCAAAATGCATTTTTTTTATTAAATGCAGAGTGTCTGGATGAAAAAAGAAAACTTTCCCTGTTTTTAAACTTATTTGGATAAGTTGTTGCTTAAATACCGATAGCCCTTCACCAAAATAAATTTCAGTAATATTACTTTTTGCTAAAACTTTTCCACTGGTAAAGTCTAATTTACTAACTTTAGATTTACCCAGTAAGCCTGTGCTTTCATATAAATTATTTTTGTAAAACACTAACCCCTCAGTAAAGGCCGATGTGTCATGAGGATAACGAGCAATAATTTGATAATTATATAGTTTCGGTGCTTCGGTTAAGGGAAAATTATAATTAGCAAAGCATGCTTCTAATCTTTGTTCAGCAAAGCCTGATATTGAAAAACCGAGGGAAAATATATAAAAGATGAGTTTAATATAATTCAGCGTCACTGTATCCTGAAGCATACGAATTATTAATCTGTTCAAATGGATGGGTATGTATCGTTTAGCAGGTTAATACAAACGTCTCCTTAAGAGAAGCGGACATTAACCTTGTTCCTAAGTGTTTAAAATCATCCTAACAATTTGGATTTAAATGTTTTTGGAAGTAGATCTTTAACCTCGCCTGAATCTTGCGAGGCTAAAGCCTATTTCCCAGATGTTAGAACAAATAAGTTACCTACTTAGTTGTATTGTATTATATTGTATTGCATTGAATTAATGTAATGAGTAAATAGCTACATCATGATGTAGTGGATCGAATTGATAAATCCGAAGTCTACGACTTGGTTCAAAATTATAGTGAATTTCAACTTTGTGCATACCTAGTGTACCATCACTCGCTACCGGATCAACAAAGATGCCTCCCATAGGTCCACCAGCATTTGGCCAAGAATAATTACGTCCAAAAGTAAAAAAACAGCCGGATCCTAATTGAAGATCAGAATTCAGATCCTCATCACGAGGTGTAGGCTCAAGAAATTCCTCTGTGCCACCGGTATTCATTGGAAATATTTTATCCTTTGTATAGACCAGTTCACCCGTTGAAAGGTCACGCGCAAGTTCAGCCTTGGCAGGGTTGGTGGTATTATCTAGCAACACATGATCATTGACGATATTTACAGCACTATCGGTATCAATGACTTCACCATTCACAATATCAGTACGTCGACCAAAAATGACCGTTGGGTCATCATGTTCGTGTTCTGCAAGAACTGTTGTTGGGTCAGTAAACTGAAATTGATTTTCCCAGCCGCGAGATCCACCAAAATCTACATTCATATAAGCGTGCTGGAAGTTATCTCCATTATACAAGGTTACATTGTAGGTATAAGGGCGAATATTCCAGTCATGTGCACAGCCATTACAAATACCTTTATAGCTAGCAGGCCCTTGACCACTGCCTTCACCTTGCAACCCTTGACGGCTGCCATATAAGGTATTGTTGGCATAAAGTAAGGTAATGGTAGCATTTGGATCGGCTGTGACACCTGCAGGTAATTTTGTTCGATCAGACCAGTCTAAAAAAGCAGACCTTAGATTAGCAGCAGCCATTTTCAGCTTTTTATTACCATGCTTATGCTTCTTATGCTGCTTATGCTTACGTTTATGGTTATCAGCAGCAGCATCGTCATCATCCTTATTATTATCCTCATCATCATGCTTCCTGGCATGTTTTCCTTTTTTTTCTGCGAGAGTACGAAAAATATTCCACATGCGTTTGGCAGGTGATATATCACCAATCATGGCAATAGCAGCAAGTTTGTTTTCTTCACTACCCATAGGGTCTGCTCCAAAAACATTAACCTCTTCTTGTACCAAAGTAATACCACGAGGAGCTTTAAGGGCATTTTCCATCACCTGAACACGAGGAGGGTGTATACGCCAGCCCCATGTGTAAACCAGGTTAAAATATTTACCTAAAGTTTGCTTTATTTTTACTGTATAGCGTGTACCTTCTGTCAGCATAGGGAAGTAAGTCTGATCCATCGCTGCCCCAAACGGACCACGAGTGCCATCAGGTTTTAGATCAAACTGCATAACCATAGGTGAAAAGTCTTCGATCCCCCCTGTTAAAATATTAACGTGGTAAGTTATAGTCCAGGGAACATTTTGTACATCTGCTGGGTCAGCAAAGGCAGTGTCAGCTTCGATATGTTGATCCCAAAAGATCATATTGACATCAAGGTTACCTCCTATCACTACATCACTAGGAGTAAGAGGATTATTACAAGGTCCTGCAGCACAAATCGGTTTAACCTTTCCTACTTTATTGGGGCCATTATAATGCAACATTGGAAACCCACTGTAGGCACGGTGACGAATCGGGTTGCCTTCAAGAATATCTATCCCTCTTTTAGCTAACCGTCTAACCTTTCCACTAGATCCTCCTCTGCGCCTGGCAATTTTTTCAATCTTGTCAATAATTTTGTCCAGGTCATTACTGGGTGATTTTTTATTAATACGCCTGGTTAGAACTGGACCATCATGCAAGTTGTATTTACCGTCAAGCGTTGATGGCAAAGTGTTCGGCATTTCATCATTGTTAGAATCTCTTAA
>CAYYNM010000021.1:7931-24086 GCA_964472945.1 uncultured Methylomarinum sp.
CGTCAAGCGTTGATGGCAAAGTGTTCGGCATTTCATCATTGTTAGAATCTCTTAAATTTTCATATTTGGTCATTAAGAAATTACTACCAGGAGGGTTATCAAAAGGATCCTGTGGGGTATGTTGCCCTTCTGGTGTTATCGCATAAGTTGTATCACCTTCATTAATTTGAATAGTCATACCTGGACGTGTTTGTGGGCAGGGATGCCCAAAATAGCTGGTGGTACCATCCGGATTAGTAACGGGCTGGCAATTTATACGCTCAGGCATTGCAGGGTTTGGCGAGGGAAGGTCTACCGCATAACTGGCATTAATTATCCCCATACAAAATAACACTCCAGTAGCCAGGAGCAGATATTTTTTTGATGTATTAATTAGTTTCATTTTCTACTCCTTATACACTATGCATGTCAACCAAAAATGGTCGATATTGTTTGCCAGTACTGAGTCGAGCAACTGCTTCAGCAATGTATAGTGGGTGCTGTCGGCTTACCTTGCTCATCCAGCGACCGGTTTTTTCATTACCAACCCAGGTTAATGCACTGATACTACCGTGCACTCCAAAGGCCGCAAGAACTTCATGGATATCACTTACCTCTCCAGTAAGAAATTTCCATTTAGCTCCATAACTATCAGCAAGATCCTTAAGCTTATCAGGCGTATCGAAAAATGGACGAGTTGAAATAGTGTACATATAGACATCTTTACCCAGTCGATCTTGTAGCATATCCTGTACTTTAACCAGATTGCTAATAATTGGGTAATGTTTTTCACCTGTTACTGAAGTAAAGTTGACTAAAACTAATTTGTTATTGATCAACTCCTCATAAAACCAAAACTTCTTTTTATGCTGATCTTGTACAATAACTTGTGGAAAACGCTCAGCGTGAGGGCCACCATTAGCACGGGGACAGGCTTTAAAAGCCGGGTTATCTGCCAGAACTTTAGGTCCGGCAACTGCAGTTGCAGCAACAGCGGGTAATGAAATTGCTGTAGCGGCAAGAAATGCTCTTCTACTTTTCATGATTTTTCCTATATAGGGTTCATTAATGTCGTTGTTTGCTTGTGCTTTTTCTAGCCGGGCGTTAGATCCCAACGCAGCATCATGGCATTATCTTCATGGACATTGTTATGACAGTGAATAACATAGCGGCCGACAAAATCATCAAAGCGGTAAAACACCCTGGCATGATCATTTGGACCTAAAGTGGCAACATCTTTTCTGGAGCGTAATATACCTGTCGGTTTTTTACCATTCCATTCCAGCACCTGAAATTCCTCAAAATGAACGTGACAAGGATGTGCCCATGAGCTACCTGCATTACGAAAATTCCAAATTTCCGCAGTTCCCTGCTTAGGAGCAGCTGAAACAACGGTTGGATCCATAAAACTACCATTTACAGTCCATAAGCCCATATCATGATCAAATACAAAGTCACGTTCAGCGACCACTTCTTTAAGATTAATTGAAGGTAGTTTGCGCATAAAATCAGGGATACGACTGTTATCTGGACCTATAGCCGCTTTAACCCGAAATTGCATGACTTTCATTCTATCAGGACCTTCCAATCGACGTCCTGTAGGTCCTTGCCCATTAATTTGCTCCATAATATTAAGTATTTCAACCGTTGACCCTGGGCTATACCGTGAGAAATCAATAATTACATCCTGACGGTTGGCTGGCCCCAGTACGATGCTGGTTGCTTCAACAGGTTCTTCAAGCAGGTTGCCATCATTGGTAATAATGAAAAAAGGGCTTTCATCACTAAGCCCTAGCTCATAAAAACGTGATGGACCACCATCATAAATACGGAAACGATATTTACGGGCTTCCACTTCCAGATAAGGCATAACCTTACGATTTACGGTAATGAGGTCACCTAAATGACCATCGGTATCAAAAACATTGTAGGTAGGATTGCCATTAGGATCGAAACGGACATCATGTAAAATAAGAGAAATATCATAGCCATTTGCTTGCCCTGGAGCACCTCCAAACTGCATATTACCCGGTAAGCGCAAGGCCCCTTCATGAGTATCATTTTCATTTCCAGTATCAATATGGTCATAAAAAATGGCCATTCCAGATAAGCCGGCATAAACATTAGTTGCCGTAAAATCAATCATATGATCGTGATACCATAAACTAGCCAAGGCTTCATGAGGGTCATTACGCGCATAATACATAGCATAATGATGATCCCAAAATTGCCCGGGAACTGCAAAATCCATTGGAAAACCATCACTTTCCGATGCGGTATGAGCATTATGTAAATGTGTGCTTATAGCAGGATATCCTATGGGCATCTGAATATTTTCAGATGAAGGCAGGTCGTTAAAACGTCTAACAAATACAGGCTCTCCATAACGTGCAACTAATGTTTCTCCAGGAGTACTACCATTATAAAGCCAGGCTAAAGAACCTGCACCCGCTGGAGCACCAGCCTGGGCTGGTGTTAGAGCTGATAATTGTGAGTGATAATTCCAAACCCCTTCAGTAATACGTTGCTCATAATGTTTTACTGGCTGGAACTCATCAAACCGCTGATGTCGATTTGGGTCGGGGGGAGTTGTGCTAAAACTGTTAGCTGCACGCTCTCTTAATTTGTCAGGAACAAATAAAGGCTCTGTATAGGCTGTTACAGGAGGGCTGTCTGGCTCAGTACCCGGACTTCTAATACCTGTAGTCCGGCACAGTTGAGCCTGAACTGACGTAGAAAGCATGGAGCCCCCAAATATTGAAGGAACCGTTAATGCCGCGGCCCCCGTCTTGAGCATTTGTCTTCTTGTTTTCATATTTTTTCCCTTCCCAAATTAATAATCAATTAACACCAGAGCGTATGCATTATCTGGAGAGATTATGGTGGTAAACTATTTTTAACGCATTGCTTTAATATGGCAGAACAGTGATAATTATTGCTTGTTTTGTTATTATTTTTTTTATCCTGTTCTAAGTTTCCAGCATACACTCCTGTTTTAAAATTAATATTTATTGTTTTGAATTTAATGTATTCATATAATAAATAAAGTTGATATATATTTCGTTTTGTGGTCAGGTAAGGTGTGGTTCAAAATTATTTTAACAACAAGAAATATAAACAAATATTCAAAATAACCACAGAAATATTATTGATAATACTCAACCACTATGGACTAAATGTGCATAGTTTTGAACTAGCGTTTGGGGACAATAAAGAACTACTTGGCACATTGTACTAAAGCACTCTATGTAAGCATTAAATGGCGGAACTTTGGCGTATTTTTAAAAAGCCTACTAATATTAAATTTACACATAATAATAATAAACACAAGGAATAATAATGGTAATGAGTATAAGAAATATAGATTTAAACCTTCTATATATTTTTATTAGTGTTTATGAAAGTAAAAGTATTACGCTTGCAGCAGAACACCTTAGCTTATCTCAACCTGCTGTTAGTAATGCTTTGACCCGGTTGAAAAAAACACTAAATCAAACACTTTTTATCAATAAAAATAGACAGATTTTACCCACTCGCCTAGCAGATGCCTTTTATAAAGAAATCAAAGGGAGCTTCAATATAATAGAAAACTCCCTGTTAAAAATAAGTAATTTTATTCCTGAAGATTCTCAGCGAACATTTCATATCGCGACTTGTAATTGTGGTGATTTAATATTGTTTCCCAAGCTGATTCCCTTTCTTAAAAAACATGCTCCCAATGTAAGCATTAACCGTATCCCTTTTTCTGACGTAAATTTAGAACAGCAAATACTTAAAGGCGACCTGGATCTAATGATGTTTTTTGATTTTCCAGTTGGAAATGAGGTTTCAAAAGAACACTTATTTTGTGACTCCATGTCATTAGTCACAGGGCCTCAGCATCATTCCTTGCCAAATAAACTTTCACTTGCTGATTTAATGACAGTCGAGCTTGTAGGTCATGGTGCTGGTTTTGAACAATATATCCCCTTATTAGCACATTTTAAAGAAAACAAAGTATATAGTAATCAACAGTTAAGCATTGAAAATATTTGGAGCGTCTTAGATATTGTTGTCACTTCTGACCTTGCTGCAGTGGTTCCCACATTCTTTGCTAAAAAAGTCACAAAATATATGCCACTAAGAATTCATCAATTAGACGATAATATCGCATCCTTAAGTGTCTGCCTATATTGGCGCGAGTTAGAGAATGAAGACCGAGGACACCAATGGCTTAGGTCTGTCGTTAAAGGTATTGTTCTTGAAGATCAAAAAAATGACTGCTTATAAGCAACTAAAAATTCACAACAACTAAATTCTAAATAGCTGCCCTTGGTCTAACTTAAAAACTCTATCAACCAGCTTTAACCCAGCTTTACGATGCGTCACCATAATCAATGTTTTATGCTTTACTATTTGCTCTAGTGTAGCTAATACATCATTTTCTGTTGCTTTATCCAAGCCTTCCGTAGGCTCATCTAATAACAGGATAGGCGCATCTTTTAAATACATTCTAGCCAAGGCAATTCTTCTGGCTTCCCCCCCTGAAACCTTTGATCCATGCTCCCCTATCCAAGTATTTAGGCCTTCTGGTAATTGTTTGATAAATTTATTTAAGCCAGCTTGATTAATGGCCTGGTTAATTTCACTATTTGAAGCTTTAGGCTTGGCTATCAGTAGGTTCTGCTTAATAGTGGCTGCAAATAATTCCGTGCGTTGTGACAGAACAGAAAACTGCTCCATTAAATTATTGCTTGTTAATTTTTTATAATCAATGCCTGAATATTCAATACAACCTTGTTGAGCATCATAAAATCGTAATATTAATTGTAATAAGGTACTCTTCCCAGCTCCACTTTCACCGATTATGGCAGTTTTACTACCTTGAGGAATATCTAGTTGTATATTTTTCAATACCCAGTCAGACTGCTCTGTATAACGAAAGCTAAGATTTTTTATGCTGATTGCACCGGTACTTATAATTTTTTTCGGGGTTAAAGGCTCAGCGACAAGGGGCTTTTGCTCAACAATATGTCTTATTCGTTGAGCTGAAGCCTGAGTTTTTGCTAACATTTGCATTGCTGCTGATAAAGGTATCACTAATTCAAAAACAGCCAATACACAAAATACCAACATAACAAAGACTGCGGCTGAAATATTGTGTTGTTGAAATAGCCAGGCACTAGCAATAAGACTAGTAGCAACTGTCAGTTGATATATTAATAAGGTTAAAGCTGAGGATTGTGCGGTTAACTGATTATTGCTTCTTTGAGTATTCAGCAGTTTATCTGAGAGCCCTAGCAGCATTGTTTTAAATCGCTTATAAGCATTAAATGCTTTAAGTTCTGTTATATTTTGTAGTACTTCAATTTGAGCTATTTTAAATTCTGCTGTTTGCTCTGTTATTTGTTTTGCCCCCTGACAACCTAAGGAATTATATATCCAGGGTATTATTACCGCTGTTATCAATAAAATAAAACAGACAAACAAGCTTAATTGCATTGAATAACTAGCAATAAAACTGATAACGATAAGACTACCTAAAAAAGCAATTATTATCGGTGCCCCCAGCCTAAGGTATAGAGCATCTAAAGCATCTATATCCTGGGTAATATTATGTAGCAGGTCGGCACTTCGCTTACTGGCTAAATAACTGGGTGCTAACGGTATAAGCTTGGCAAAAAACCAGGTTCTAATTTCTGCTAGTACTCTAAAAGTCGCTTCATGCGTTATAAGCCGTTCAGCATATCGACCAAAGGTTCGTATAATTGCTAGTCCTCTAATTTCTGCTGCAGGTTGCAAAAAATTAAAAGTAACTGCAATACCATCAGGTGCCAAGATACCTGCAATAGCTGAAGAAGTAATAAACCAACCTGAAAGTGTGAGTAATGTTATAGAGGCGAGTGATGTGACTAAGGATAAAAACATACCAGCAATTAACCAACCTTTATAAGGTTTAAACAGCTTTAGAAAGAATAATAAGTCTCTCATGTTAGCTTCACCACTCGATCCATTCTAGCCATCACTTCGGGGTCATGACTGGCTATTATCAATGTTTTATCTTTAAACATTTGATCAATTACATTGAGCAATTTGGTTTTTGTTACTGGGTCTAAATGTGTTGTGGGCTCATCCAATAAAACAATAGGTAGCTTTTTAATAAAGGCTCGCGCTATTGCAATACGTTGAACTTGCCCTCCTGATAAACCATAGCCTTTTTCTCCGACCAAGGTGTGCAAACCTTTTTCTAAGTATTGGCTGAAATCTATAACACCTGCTTGCTCTGCTGCTTGATTAATTTGCTGGTCCGATAATTCAGTGTTTAACAGGCTTATATTATCTTTAATTGATGCATAAAAAATACTCGATTGTTGACCAGCCCAGGAAATATTATTCACACTCTCTTGTTGACTAAGCTGCTTGCCATTAATTAAAACCACTCCTTTTGTTGGCTGTTCAAATCCTAGCAGCAGGTTAAACAAGGTCGTTTTACCCACTCCAGATTCTCCCATTAATGCTATTTTCTCCCCTGCTTTAATTTGTAAAGACAGTGAATCAATCACTTTTTTTTGCTGATAGTGCTTTGATACATCACGTAATTCAATAGCATAATGATTATTTTCTGTCTTGGTATATGATGAAGGGGTAATAAGCTGCTGCTTAAGAGGTGTTTGCTCAAGCACTTTTAAAATATTATCAGCTGCACCGATAGCCGCAGCTTTATCATGATAATAAACAGACAATTGTTTTAACGGATTAAAAAACTCTGGAACGAGTAATAAAACAAATAAAGCTTGTTGCAATGTGATATTTACAGCTGGGCCAAAATGCACCAAGCCTAGCAAACCTAAACCCACATAAACAGCGACCAAAGCAACTGCAATCGCACTAAAAAATTCTAAAACAGCGGATGAAAGAAAAGCAATGCGCAAAACTTCCATGGTTTTTTCACGAAAATCAGTCGAAACTTGCTGAATTATATTGAGTTCCGCTTCAGCTTGTCCAAATAGCTTCAGTGTAGTTAAGCCTTGTAAACGATCAAGAAAATAACCACTCATTCTTGCCATTGCCAAGAATTGATTCCTGTTTGCTGATGCAGCACCCATACCTACCAGAGCCATAAACAAAGGAACTAAAGGACCCGTCACTAAAAAAATAACTGCGACAACCCAGTTTACAGGGAAAACGACGGCAATCATTATTAAAGGTAAAACAGAAACAATAATTTGCTGAGGTAAATAACGTGAGAAGTAATTTTCTAGGGCTTCCGTATGCTCTAAGGTCGTAGCTGCTAATTCCCCACTTTGTTGTTGCTTACAAAATGCAGGGCCAAGCAATTCAAATTTATCAAACAACTGCTCTCGTACCGAACGTTTAACCGCTTCTGCGGTTTTAAAACCATAAATAGGGGAAAAATAGCTGACTAAACTTCTCAAAATAACAACAAAAATCAATACAATAAAATACTTGATTAATACTTCTACTGATTGATGTTCTATGGCTATTTGATGAATAATAGTAGCAAGTAAAGCCGATTGAAGAATAATTAGTACACCATGGGTAATACCAATTAATGCCGTTATATTGATAGTACGACTAACTTTTATTTTCTGTGCTTTTAACCATTTAAGGCATTGTTGCTCTCTAAGCTGATTATCATCATAAGCTTGTTGGTTTGTAGTGTTCAATCGCTTAGACATTGTTTATAGGGTTATATTGTAAATCTTGATAATCTGTGCCCAATAATAAATCAGTTTAAAATAACCTTCACAACATATTTAACCCACCACCGTGTATAGTTTCCCTCTGTTACAGCAGGTTTTGTTGTTTTTGCTAAGGGAGTCAGTAATAAATAATGTCCCCAGATCTCGCAGGATTTTTTCCGCAATTTTGATGGGTTATTTATTGCCAGCTACCTATACTTCACGCGGTCACGACTGCGGTTTTCTATCGGTCGATTTGTGTCGATAGGCAGCGTTTGAAATAGTTGCGTAGCTTGCTATGCGCCCATTTCAGCACCTTGCTATCAACAAAAATCAACTCGCTATAAATTCCGCATCCGTGGCCGCGTGAAGTATAATTAATGCGAATGAGTATGTTCCTTAAAATAATCTAGACTGGTTAATTTGACGGCTTCAACTGAAACGCCATATTTATAAACCATCTCACCCCCTAAATCGGCACCTAAAATCATTGCAAAGTTAAGCACAATAGCTAACAGGATAAAAATAATATTCGCAGAGCCTTTTATAATGCCTCTACTTGCTAATCGCCATATAGAAAGTATCACAGCCAAACTTAACACGGTAAGTCCAAAAAATTCATGACGCTCTATAAGTAAATGAACATTTTCTCCGTGTTCAACAGTATCTTCTGCCTGCCAACCTGCTAAAACAGCAAATCCCGCTGCCAATGTACCCAGATAAAGTAACCCTGTTGCTAACTCGCGCCACTTTTCTTTTTGAAAGAGAGTTCCCAATAAGTCCATTATTAAAAAAGTGAATAAAAATGCAATGGGAAAATGCACCACTAATGGATGCACATTAGCCATTGATGAAACCCCTGGCATAATGGCTGAAAACATTTCCGCAGGTGAAAGACCTATCAAACTTTCTAAAAAAGTGAGTAGTTGCTCAACAGCACCTGCCACACCATCGCTTGCTTTATGACCAGGGCCTGCAGAACCATGAACTTGAAAAGATAAAAAACTATAAGTATCAAACATATTTAAGGCTTAAATTTAACTTAGAAATAATTAACAGTATAACGCAATCCACATTGAGTCTTTTAATATTCAAACCTGGCAGCATCAGCTGGTAATAGGTCAAAGACAGGGTTTTTATTAATCCCATATTTTTCAGGATAATACACCCCCCCTAAATATAAACCATAAGGAGGAGCTGTCACACCTGCTTGCTTTCGATCTTTAATTTCCAACAACTGTTCAGTCCAGCATACTGGCTTATCACCTGTCCCAATTGCCATCAATACACCGGCAATATTTCTCACCATATGGTGAAGAAAAGCATTGGCAGAAATATCCATAATGACCTTTTCACCCTCTCGACACACATTAATAAAATGCATTAATCGATTAGGGCTCACTGATTGACAAGCTTTTGCTCTAAAAGAAGAAAAATCATGCATCCCTAATAAGCTTTGTGCAGCTTGATGCATTTTAACTTCATCTAAAGGTTTAAAACACCAAGTCACCTGATTTCTCGATAATGCTGATGTCATGGGTCTGTTTAAAATGATATAGCGATAAAACCTTGCAATTGCACTATATCGTGCATGAAAATCATCAATCGCATGTTTTGCCCAGATAACTCTTACATCATCAGCAAGGTTGATATTACTCCCCATAACCCAGCTTTTTAGCTCTCGCTTGACTTCGGTATCAAAATGCACAACTTGCTCTAAGGCATGTACCCCAGAATCGGTTCTTCCAGTACATTGAATGGCTATATTTTGATCGGCAACTTTTGATAGTGCTTGCTCCACTTCACCTTGAACCGTTCGTAATTGCTTTTGACGCTGCCAACCTGAGAAAAGAGTGCCATCGTATTCTATGCCTAATACAATTCTAGACATGTTAATCAATACCTATCATTTTTATTCTATTAATACCTTTAAGCCAACATTAACCTTATTAAATAAGTCAATAACATCTAAACTTTTCATTCTGATGCAGCCGTGAGATTCGGGTTTTCCTTGTATTAACTCATCAGGACAGCCATGAATATAAATATAACGCCAGGTTGAATCCACATTGCCATAGCGATTTTTCTCAGGCTCCAAGCCTCCCAACCATAAAATACGTGAAAGAATCCAATCTCTGTCTGGATACTCACGACTTAAGCTTGGTGTATATCTTTCTCCTGTCGGCCTGCGCCCGATAAAAACAGCATTTAAGGGTTGTTTATCTCCAATTTTTGCCCGAATTTTATGCCAGCCGGTTGGAGTGCATTCACTCCCCATTTTTTCCCCAGCTCCATTTCTGGCTGTGGAAACAAAATATATATTCTCTACCTTTCCATCTTTAAATAAAGAAAGCTGCTGATTTTTAATAGAAATATATAAATATGATTCAGGGATAGTCATGATTAATATAGCTAATAAGCTTTTGTAGACTTTATATTACCCTTTTTTAAAAAGTGCAATTGACTCTACATGCCCAGTTTGCGGGAACATATCCATTACCCCTGCTTTAACCAGCTTATACCCCATTTCATTCACTAAAATACCCGCATCTCTGGCTAGTGTAGAAGGATTACATGATACATACATAATTAAATCAGGGTTCCAATGCTTTAAATTATGTAACACTTCTGAAGCACCGGCACGAGAAGGGTCTAACATAACCTTATTAAATTTTTGTTTAGCCCAGGCTTGGCCGCTTACATCTTTACTTAAATCTGCCACATGAAAGTCAACATTCTCTAAATTATTTAATTTTGCATTTTCTTTCGCATGATTGACTAAAGGTAAATCACCTTCAACACCCACCACATGCCCTGCTTTTGTTGCCATTGGTAAAGTAAAGTTACCTAAACCACAGAATAAATCCAGTACATTATCATTTTCATTTAATTCTAATGTTTCAATAACCCGAGCAATCATTTTCTTGTTTATCTCATAATTTACCTGAGTAAACATGGCCGGTTTAAAATTAAATTTTATGCCTTGTTCTGGCAGTTCATAATAAGGAATAACTTCTGGCTCACCTTCAATAGGTACGATGGTATCTGGCCCTTTCGATTGTAAACAAATACTTATATTATGTTTATGTCCAAATTCTCGCAACCGCTCTTTATCTTCTACGGTAGGCGGCTCTAAAACTCGAAAAGCTAAAACACAATCCTCATCACCAATGGCAACTTCAATCTGCGGAATTTTATCTTTGATTGTTAAGCCACCAATCATTTCAGATAAATCCATTAGCTTTTCACCCACAATAGGATGCATGACTTTACAGCTTTCAATTTCTGCTAAAAAAGGGTTTCTACGCTCTCTAAAACCCACTAATACACGCCCTTTTTTAGCAACATATTTAACGCCCATCCGAGCTTTTCTACGATACCCCCAATATGGTCCCGTTAAAGGCTCCCAAATTTGAGGAATTTCAACTTTACCAATTCTATTAAATTGCTCGACCAACAAACCTTGTTTAATTTTAATCTGTTGTTCATCTTTTACATGCTGAAAACTACAGCCACCACAGGTACCAAAATATTCACATTTAGGGGCTGTTCGATATTCAGACTGGGTTAATAACTTATCAACTTTACCTTCAGCATAGTCTCTACGACTATCGGTATAAATAAACTCAACTTGCTCCCCTGGTAAAGCTTCATCAATAAAAACAACTTTACCATCAACATGGGCAATTCCTCGGCCGTCATGTGCTAAAGATTCAATGGTCACTGCAACTGCAGCTTCAGGTAACTTTTTCTTTCTACTTCTTCTACGTGCCATGTTTATTTTTGTTTCCAACTACCATTTGAAGATTGATACCACCAACCAGATTGAGCATTACTGACCCAGCGCGCTGCAAATGTTGATTTAATTTGTGCAAACCACTCGGGATGTCCATTTGCATTGGCAATAGCTTGATACAATCTTTGTCTATCAGTATTTTCAGCTACCACCAATTTATTCACTTTATTTCTATTTTTAAGAGAAACGCTTCCTCGTACAGTAATAAACCCATCGGCTTGAATACCAACCACGCCACTAGCATAAAAAGATTTTAAAACTGAAAATCGAGCTTTCATTTTAGCTCTTAATTGTCTTATTTCAGCGGTATTAACCGATAGATCAACAGGTGCTGCTTGAGCTGATGGAATCACAAATTCAATCGTTGTATCAATAACTTGATAGACAAAAAGTTGAATAGGTTTAATCTGACTTTGAGGTTCTACCTGTTTAGAATCAGTATCTATACTCTGTTCAGATTGAATACCTTTAATAATTTCATCTGCGACTTTTTCTGCAGCGGCAGCAGGAAAATAAATATTAATGGTGACGCATGCCGTTAACAATAATGCACTAAAAAAAGGGATAGCTCGCATTTCATTCTCCTACTCAATACCAGGAAAGTATTATAACTGAATCAATTTTAATTATTTTTATTCATTATCTAAACAACAAGCCAAAGCAAACCTCATCACCAAAAGGGATACAGTTAAAGGAAATAACATAAACTGCTGAGGCAAAAACAGGCTAATAGCAACACAAACCATAATAATAAAGGGATTAAATCGCCCGGTATCAGAAAGCCATTGCAACCAAGCTCTTTCATCAGGTTTTATTTGCTCTGGTTTTTTAATAAAAACCAATGAAAATAAAGCCGTTATTAAGGCAAAATATAAAGGGTAGATATAAAACAAAGGGGAATCTTGTCGAAAAAAAGGGGGCCAATACGAAAACCAGACAAGTAATGCACCCATAGCGAATAAGTCATACCGCATCCTGTAGCTGATTTTTTTAAGTTTTATCCAGGCAGCAATAAAGTTGACAACTAATAAGCCTACGCCAAAATAAAGAACATAATCTGATAAAAAAATCGTTCGTATTATATTGTCATTTTTTAAAACAAATGCCATCAATAAATTTAACAGAATAAATATATACATATTTTAATCTTAAGAATATTTATAAAAAAAGGGTATCAATCATGTACTTAAATAAAGTTCTTTGCACACAACTGCATTTGCTGTTCACAGACTGCTAAAGCTAAGTTATTGATTATTGAATTTAAGCAACAAAAAACAACGTAACTTATTGTATTTATTAAACAAGACAATTGCGGCCAAAAAAAATACAATCTAAAGCAAAGCCAGAAGCCATCAATTATTCATCAACTTATTGAACAGTTACTCACAGAGTTATCCACAGCTTTTGTGGATAAATATCGCAACTTATTGATTGTATATTCAATAAATAAAGTCAAGGGAAATAACACATTATTGGTCTAAAAAATGACCGCAAAATTTACAGTATTCTGCATCTATATCGTGGCCTATTTTTCCGCAATCTGCACAAGCCTTATTACTAATTTTGTCTGACCGGTAATGTTTAATAAGTTCAGCACTGTATATTCCCGTTGGTACAGCAATAATACCGTAACCCATAAGCATAATAAGAGCTGCTACCCCTTGCCCTAATGGAGTTTGAGGAGCAATATCACCATAGCCAACTGTTGTTAAGGTCACCAAGGCCCAATACATAGCTTTGGGAATACTGGTAAAACCAGCTTCACTGCCTTCAATGACATACATAAATGAGCCAAAAATAACAACCAGCGTTAATATTGCGTAAAGAAATACAAAGATTTTACGCGCACTTTTTCTTAAAGCTCCCATCAAGACTTGCGCTTCCCCCATATAGGCTGTTAATTTTAAAACTCGAAAAATTCTAAGTAGCCGCAGAATTCGAATAACCAACATATATTTAATCGTTGGAAAAAAAAGGCTTAGATAAGTAGGAATAATCGATAAAAAATCAACAATGCCATAGAAACTAAAAATATATAATATCGGGCGCTGTACTGAAACCAATCGTAAACAATATTCCAGAGTAAAAAGAAGGGTGAAAAACCATTCCAAATAAAAAAAAACCTCATAATACTGTATTTGAATTGTCTTAACACTGCCTAACATCACAACCATAACACTGCAGATAATGCTGACAATCAGAATAACATCAAAAGCTTTTCCCATTTTGGTTTCAGAACCAAAGATAACCTCATTTATTCTTTCTCGCCATGGACTCATAAGGTTTTTTTCTTGCAATTTCTCTTCTAGCTGATTATTACTCATTATGTAGACCTTTTACTGTCTTTTTCTAAAAAATAACAAAATTAAAACCTGTAAAACAATAGGTTTTTCAACTCAATTGTAATTAAAACTTTTGCTTTGTCATTCAAAACTTAAGATAATAGT
The DNA here is from genome assembly GCA_964472945.1 of uncultured Methylomarinum sp. Lineage (GTDB taxonomy): Bacteria > Pseudomonadota > Gammaproteobacteria > Methylococcales > Methylomonadaceae > QPIN01. The sequence continues at coordinate 21,836 of CAYYNM010000021.1, forward strand.
AAAATACTGCATCTACATAACTTTAGATTGTAGCCTTTTTTTCAATTGAATGGATTTAGTTGAAGCTCATAATAAGCAAGCATTTCCTATTATTTCAATAATCTATGTTTAATAAAGAATATAAATATAAACCTGGACGTTCTAATTTGTCGGGCGCAAGGCCTGATGCAAAGGGCGTCAACTTCTCCATTTTTACGCGTCACGCAAGCAGTGTCGAACTATTTTTATTCAAATCAGCAAAAAGTGAAGAGCCTTTCCAGGTTATTAAATTAGAAAAAGAAATTAATAGAACATTTTATTCATGGCATGTCTATGTCTTAGGCTTACCTAAAGGTACCTGGTACACTTGGCGCATTGACGGACCTAATGAGCCCAAAGAAGCTGGCTTACATTTTGATAAAAACAAACACTTAATTGATCCCTGGGCTCGAGTGGTTTGTGATATAAACTGGAATCGCCAAGATGCATGTGAGCCAGGTGATAATATGCTCACCTCAATGCGTTGCATGGTTGTAGATGATAATGCTTATGATTGGGAGGGCGATAAACCTCTACGCATAAGTAGTGAAAAATCAATTATCTATGAGCTACATGTAGGAGGTTTTACTCGTCATAAATCTTCAAATGTTAAAAATCCCGGTACATTTTCTGGCTTGATTGAGAAAATACCTTATCTTAAAAAATTAGGGATTACCCATGTTGAATTATTACCCATCATGGCTTTTGATGAACAAGATGCTCCGAAAGGAACAATTGATTTAGGCCTTAAAAATTACTGGGGCTATAGTACTCACAGTTTTTTCAGTCCCCACCCAGGTTATTGCGTTACACCTGCCCAAGGCACACATGTTACTGAATTTCGGGATTTAGTTAAGGCACTACATAATGCAAATCTTGGTATTATTTTAGATGTTGTTTATAACCACACTGCCGAAGCCGGCAGCGATGGCCCCATCATTAATTTTAGAGGTATTGGTGAAAATATTTTTTATCACCATGCCATTGATGATAAAAGTATTCTTCATGACTATACAGGTTGTGGCAATACAATAAATGCCAATCACCCCTTGGTATGTTCTTTTATTACCAGTAGTCTTGAGTACTGGGTAAGAGAGATGCATGTTGATGGTTTTCGTTTTGATCTGGCAAGTGCTTTAGCGCGAGGCGAAGGCGGAGTGGTACTTCAAGACCCCCCTGTACTTTGGAGCATAGAGCTTTCTGAGCAATTATCTCAAACTAAACTTATTGCTGAAGCTTGGGATGCAGCGGGGCTTTATCAAGTGGGTAGCTTCCCAGGCCATCGCTGGGCTGAATGGAACGGTAAATATAGAGATGTTATGCGTGAATTTTTACGTGGAGATAAAGGGAAAACCAAAGAATTGGCAACTCGCATTTCTGGTAGTAGTGACCTTTATCAACACCAAGATGGCTTACCTATTAATAGTGTAAACTTTATTACTTGTCATGATGGCTTCACTTTAAACGACTTATTCAGCTATAACGAAAAACACAACGAGGCCAATGGTGAAGAAAGTAGAGATGGTTGTAATAATAACTTAAGCACTAACTGTGGATTTGAGGGCCCTACTAACAATCTGGATATTCTTGAATTAAGAAAGAAACAAGCAAAAAATGCATTTGCCTTACTTCTGCTAAGTGAAGGTGTCCCAATGATGCTAGCGGGTGACGAAATACTCAACTCTCAAAATGGCAATAACAATGGTTATTGCCAAGATAATGAGATAACCTGGATTGACTGGGATATGATGAACCAGAATGCAGATATGTTGCGTTTTGTTCAAAATATGATCACCTTACGAAAACGTCATTCATCAATTATGCGTCGACGTTTTTTAACCGGCAATATTATTGAAGAAAGAGGCATTAAAGACCTTTCATGGCATGGAAAAAAAATAGACCAGCCTTTATGGGATGATCCTAACAATCAATTATTAGCCTTTACCTTAGCAGGTATTGGTGAGCCTGACATCCACGTCATCATCAATCTGTCAGACCAACAAACCTTATGTGAACTACCAGAAATAAAAGGAAAGGTGTGGTGTTTATCTGTTAATACCGCGGAAAATTCACCTCATGATATTATTCGCAGACCTAATCAAATACCCATGAAAGATAAGACTTTTATGGTAGATGAAAAATCTATAGTCGTTTTTGAAAACGCAGATATGTAAATAAGGTAGTGGGTCGAATCTGTTGATAAAGCTTATTTTAACAATTTATCCATTATTGG
>CAYYNM010000022.1:0-23861 GCA_964472945.1 uncultured Methylomarinum sp.
TTATTATTTATGGATGGATTGATGGAACAAAAGGCAAGACCTGACACCCTGTTTATTGACACCCTGTTTACTTTAGCCGCGAAAGAACCCAAATCAACATCACAGCTAAAAAAGTTAAAGCAATCCCCATTAAACACTAACGCCCAGCTATCTTCTTCAACTGCCCATCCATCGTAATCACCGGCTTCCAGCCCAACAAATCACGCGCCTTAGAACTATCAACCTGCAAAGAACCAAACAAACGATTAGCCACATCACCTTTCCCTATCAGCTTTGCAGCAACGGTCATTATCCAGACGGGTACAGGAATTAGACGTGATTTTTTATCAAATGCCTTAGCCACCTTTCTCAATAACTCAGATGTAGACACATCCTCACCATCTGAAATCAAAAACACCTCATTAGCCGCTTTGGGGTGGTCGATACAATGAATAATATAACTCACCAGGTTATCTAAAGCCACTAATGAACGCTGATTGTGAATAGCCCCAAATGGAAGTGGCACACCCTTATTAATCCAACGCATCATAGAAGCAAAATTAGCTCGTACTCCAGGGCCATAAACCAAAGGTGGGCGAATAATCACCACCTCCATACCCGTTTCTTTAGCCAAAACCAACAAGCCTTGTTCAGCCTCATACTTAGACAAACCGTAAGGATCATCAGGCACAAATTGGTCATCTGGTGTAAACGGCTTATTTAATACAGTCATTTCACCATTAACCTTAACAGAGCTGATAAAAATAAAGCGTTTAATGCCTGTTTCAGCGGCTATTCTCGCCAACTCCAACGTCGCATCTCTATTCACAACCCGAAACTCAGCCAGTGGATTGTTTGAATTATCGGTCATCACATGCACACGCGCAGCTAAGTGAATAACAATATCACTACCCAATAGTGCTGGCCTTATCTTATTCTGAAATGATGAATCTTTAACTAACCATGCATTCAAATCACCACCCGTAACTTGCCTCACTTCTTTGGGTAATAATAAAGACCGTTCTCTAACCAGTGCGATTACATCACACTTAGCATCAATCAAACTATCAGCCAGAGCCCGCCCAATAAAACCATTTGCACCACTTACTAAGACCTTGCCCATTAAGCTAAAAACCCCAATAAAAACAGATCGTTTATTTTCAAAACGTTAATATTCTGAAAACTTTTCATATTCTTCAACAACTAAGCGTCCTATATAAGAGCTATCAAGAAATTAGGGTGGCGCGCACCTCATATTTTCCCTTCTCAGAAAGATGAAATGCTACTTTGTTACCAACAAAGCCAGCCCCCCCCCTCCCTCCTGTAAGTAAAATATTCACCTTATGCTTTCTTTCATCCAGTCTTCAAGTTGAGCGACTAGATGCTCTCGATCAAAGTTGCTTATATAGTATGCTTGAGCCCTCTTTCCCATATCCTCAAGTTCGCCTCGCTCCATCCGACTCATTTTGGAAATTGCATCAGCAAAACCTTGCGTATTCCCAGAACTCACACAATAACCGGCTCCACTCCCCTGAATCACTTTCATGCCTGAACCATTAAGCGCACCAACAACAGGCTTTGCACAAGCCAAATAAGATTGAACTTTGCCTGGAATCGTTGTTGCCATCACAGGATCATCACGCAGTGTGACTAACATCGTATCAGCCAATGAGAAATAAGCAGGCATAGACTCTACGTGACGCGCACCCAAAACAATCACCCGACTTAATTGCTTTTCTAACACTTCTTTTTCAAGCCATTCTCGCCTTCTACCATCACCAAGAAAAACCCAATAAATATTCTCATGTTGTAACATTTCTGCTGCGCCAACAATCGTCTCTAAAGACTGTGCAGAACCCAAGTTTCCAGCAAACATCGCCACAAACCCATCGTTGGGTACTTCTTGCCTTTCCTTAGCCTTTTCAGAAATACTTATTGGTTGATATAATGACTCAGCCCAGTTTGGAAAATAACGTATTTTTTCTAAACTCGCACCCGAAGTTATCGCAGGTTTTTCAAAGCCTTTCGACTGCAATAAAATATAATCTGAATGCTTATAAATCCAATGTACCAATTTACTGACAGCTTTTAATACCCTGGGCGATTGAACTGCCCCTGTAGCAGAAAGCGTTTCCGGCCATAAATCCTGCACCCAAAAGAAATGTTTCGCATTTTTAAGCTTTGCCATCAAAATAGCAGGAATACCCACAGTGACTGGCGAAACCTCAAAGGTAAATACAACATCAAATTTCTTTTTGCGCAACATCCAAGAACCAAACAAACATGCAGACAGAACAAACGACAAATAATTCATCGCCAACTGCCAAGAGCGACTTTCGCGCCGTGCAAACAAGGGAACACGAACGATGGGAATCCCACCCATTGTTTCCCTACGCTTCGACCACCATGTATAACCCTCATACACTTTTCCCGTAGGGTAATTGGGCATGCCTGTCAACACAGTCACTTCATGCCCTTGATCTTTTAAAGCCAGGGCAAGATCTGTAATACGAAAATTTTCAGGCCAAAAATATTGACTAACGATGAGGATACGCAAATGTTCAATCCTTTAAGTGATACTGCGAATACAAATTAGCCTTTTTTTTCATCAATTTTATCATATTCTTTATCATCACCTCATAATGAGGAATTGTATATTCAGATATTTTTCTCGTATCTACAAATGACTTATCTGTCACTCGACCTTCAACAGCCACAATATCAATATTCTTTCCAGTATATTTTTTAAACAGCATCAATAGCTTATATTTATTAATTGGAACCCCATTTGTCACATGATACAAACCACTAATATCACCAGAAATTGCCCATTCAACAGCTTTTGCCAGTTCCAAAGTGGTCACACCTGACCATAACGATTTCGTATAACCTTGAACACTGCCCTCCTGCTTCATAAACCAGTGAAAAAGCTCTTCCCCTTCTTCCTTAAGCTCTGGTCCAACAACTGATGTCCGTAACGTTAGATGTGGCTCAGCAGTAATTTCCCCCAGTGCTTTTGCTCGACCATAAATACCATCTGCATCTTTAATATCATTTTCTGTATATCCACCCTTCTTTCCAGAAAAAACACAGTCTGTTGATATATGGATAAGCTTCGCCTTTATATCATCCGCTACACGCTTTAAACGATGAGGCATATAAGCATTCAAAAAAACAGCATGTTCAGGATTTTGATTCGCTTCTGCAATCAAAATCCCCATACAATTCACAATAGTGTCTGGTGCAACATTCAGAATATTTCGAATAAATTCATGTTCATCTCTAGCATCAATCTGAATAGTTGTATCATCCAGTTGGCGAATGTGCGCCATACCTATGACATCATATCCCTTAGACTTTAAGTAATAATATACTTGGTGACCAATCAATCCAGTTGTCCCTAAAACGAGCACCTTTTTCATTATGGAATCTTATGCCAAACTGTGCGGTTCACATAATCCGTATATGAGAGAATAATGCGTAATATTTTTCTGGATACATTGTCCACATTGTAATCGGCTACAACTTTCATTGGACGTTTATTTTTATCGTATTGTTTGGTCACCACATCAATAGCTTCAATAATTCTATCTTTATTTAAACCCGACATGATAAGTGTGCCTTCATCCATGCCCTCAGGTCGCTCATGGGCTTGGCGAATCGTAATAGCAGGTAAATTCAACAATGAACCCTCTTCCGCAATCGTACCACTATCTGAAATGACACAGAATGCTTCCATTTGCAATTTATTATACTCATGAAAGCCATAAGGCTTTGAAAAACGAATCAAAGGATTCTTATGTTCATAGCCCATATCTTCAAGCTTCTTTCGTGTCCGAGGATGCGTCGAAATAATAATCGGCATAGCATACACTTTAGACATCTTATCAATCGACTCTAATAAATCCGTAAAATTACGTTCCGAATCAACATTCTCTTCACGATGAATACTCATCAACATGTATTTTTGAGGGTCAAGCCCTTCTTTTTCTAGAATATCCGAAGCTTGAATTTTATCCATATTCACATTCAATACTTCCAGCATAGATGAGCCCGTTTTGATAATCGTTTCAGGGCGTATTCCCTCTGCAATCAAATAGTCTCTCGCTTGCTCGGAAAGTGGCATATTGATATCGCTGAGATGATCCACAATTTTGCGGTTAATCTCTTCAGGAACCCGTTGGTCAAAACTGCGATTACCCGCTTCCATATGAAAAATAGGTACTTTTCTTTTCTTGGCAGGAATCACCGCCAAACAACTGTTCGTATCTCCGTAAACCAAAATTGCATCGGGTTGTTCATCCGCAATCACCTTATCTGCCTTGGCAATGATATCACCAATCGTTTCAGACACCGTTCCTTTGACTGCCTCAAGGAAAAAATCAGGGCGACGCACTCCCAATTGTTCAAAGAATATTTCATTCAACTCATAATCATAATTTTGCCCAGTGTGAACAAGCACATGATTCACATGTCTATCCAGCTCTTTTATCACTTCACTAAGCTTAATAATTTCTGGGCGCGTCCCCACAATCGTCATGACTTTAAGCATTTCTTTCCCCCTTTATCACATTAAATTCAATCAAATCCTTTTGAATTTCTCGAAGATTTAGTAATAACTCTTGCAGTTCTTTTTCTGTTAACTGTTTAGTATTATGAGAGTGATACTCATCTGCCTGAGTCACCACATCCTCACCCTCTTCAAAATATTTTGAGTAATTTAAATCACGAATATCAGCTGGAATTCGATAGTAATCACCCATATCCTCTGCAGACACCATCTCTTCGCGTGTTAGCAATGCTTCATATAGCTTTTCACCATGCCGCGTACCAATAATACTTATTTTATGCTCTGGGCAGCCTAATAAATTAATCAAGGTATTTGCTAGAAGACCAACAGTTGCCGCAGGAGCTTTCTGCACAAACACATCACCACTATTACCATGTTCAAAAGCAAATAGAACTAATTCAACAGCTTGATCAAGTGTCATCATAAAACGCGTCATCGCAGGGTCTGTAATCGTTATATCCTTACCTTGCCTAACCTGATCAATAAATAATGGAATAACTGAACCACGAGACGCCATAACATTACCATAACGTGTAATAGCAATCATAGTACCTTGTTCATCAATATTTCTTGATTTTGCAATGGTAACTTTTTCCATCATTGCTTTAGATACACCCATTGCATTAATTGGGTACACAGCTTTATCTGTACTTAGTACAATGACCTTTTTTACATGCGCATTAATTGCACAGTTCAATACATTCTCAGTACCAATCACATTAGTCTGTACTGCCTGCATAGGGTAAAACTCACAAGATGGTACTTGCTTCAAAGCTGCCGCATGAAATACATAGTCAACACCACGCATAACATCCACAAGAGAATTAATATCCCTCACATCACCAATATAAAATTTTAGTTTGGGATGATTATACCGTTTCCGCATATCATCTTGCTTCTTTTCATCACGCGAAAAGATACGAATTTCTTTGACTTCAGTTTCCAAAAAACGACGAAGAACAGCATTGCCAAATGAGCCTGTGCCCCCAGTAATAACCAATATTTTATTCTTAAACAAAACTCTACCCCTTATAAATCTGCTTTAAAAACCAGCATTCTCAGGATGGCACTCTAGCCAAAAGGTCTCATTAAGGAAATCTTCTACACTCAAAAGGTTAGTTGTAATCATCGCTGGTATACTACTCATACTTTTCACTGTTTCTGCAATAGAAGTTGTAGAACTTATATCAAATACCGCAGTTGGTTTAATGACATCATAAATATAGCCCATATCAGATGTAACAATCGGTAGCGAGGCTGCCGCAGCCTCCAATAAAGGTAGCCCAAAAGATTCAAATATTGAAGGGTAAACCATAGCCTTAGAAATAGTATAAAGATTTAGAATCTCTTCATGTTTTAATTCACCCCTATTATCAACACACAAATCATAAGTTCGTTTCATATCCTCAATCCAATCATATAACTCGGGGAAGCCCCCCCTATCTATAGTTAAACATAAGCTGGGGAAATGCTTTTGTTTGGCTAGGTTAATCCAGCCTTCAATAAGCTCCCTATGTTTTTTATGCGGCTCTCCTGATGCCACGTAAATAAAATCATACGCTTTAACAAGGCCATCTTGATTAGATTCTTCCGCTTTCCTAAATATATTTGCAAACGGCACAACTTTAGCTTTCTGATCCAGGCTCTTATATAACAGGGCTTGCATCGTTGACGTTTGCACAAAAAAATTTTTCACATATCTTGATCTAGATTTCAACCACCCTCGCTCTATCATTAACCGAAACCGCACAGGTTTTGAAAAGGAGTCTAAAGGAGCCACATCAATCAAATAACGATTTTGCACAAAAACATGTTGTACACCTTGGTGAGCAAACAATGGTGGCAAGTTACCCATGCATAATAAAAGCATATCAGAAGAAATTAAACTTCTTAACCGCCACTCAAGCCACAGTCTTGAAAAAACCGTGGGCTGTACCCAATAAATCTCTCCCGCAAGACCTTTTTCAGGTAACGTCATCCGTGTGTCAAGAATAAACATTACACCTTTATCCCTCCGTAGCTCATCTAAAATAAGACTGAGTAAAACCTTACCCCCTCCTTGATGAATATTAGGGGCATAAAGTAATCTTTTATATCGCATGCGAACTTTCTCCATCTTTTTTATTTAAGTTTCCTAAAGCTAAATAAAAGAAAGATGCATATATCCACATATGCCAAAAACTTATGTCTGGCTGCTGACGTTGAAGCCCCATAAAAATACAACTAAGAACACTTAAACTAACTACTAATTGAACTCGTGAGTATCTCACACGTCCTGAACATCCCCATACTTGCTTAAGTGCAAAACCCGTTAACAAAATAAACATCAGACAATAAAATAGCCCACCCGCCACACCAGATTCTAACGCTGCATTAGCAAAACCAACAGCTACCGGGTATTCAACCGTTGTCATACCCAACCCTGCCCCCGTCCCTATTGGGTGATTTGCAAGATGCGAGCATACTATAGAAATAGCATCCAACCTATCACCCCATGAAGTATGCCCAGAGTCCTGTGAATTCAGCCATATATCATACCCCGCACCTTGAGGCCTTTCCAACAAAAAAAATTGCAAATAGTCCAAAACATAACCAAAAAACCTGTATCCAACATTAATAGCAATAATTCCTACTAAAAGCAACTGTTCCATCATAACCAACTCTCTCCACAGAAGTGGAATTATTATAATAATAAATGCTAGCGCCCCAAGAGATACAGTTGCGGCTAACCCAACTCCGATAATGAATGAACGCACATAGTTTTTCTCTTTTAAAAGCATCCAGTAGAGTGCGGGCAACAAACTAAACGCAAATGTCCCTGGTTCCTCAGCAAAACCTTGAAGCCTAAATAAAGGAAAAGGAGCGTACAATGGGGATAGACCATAATAAGCACCCAAATAAACATCAAACAAATAGTGCCTTTCAACAGAAACTTCATTTCTTAATGTTGCGATAGGCTCAATCACCCCCATTGCAACGCCTAATGCAACACCAATCGAAGTAATTGTACAAAGTACCATGAAGTTAGCGTATATTGAAAATGTCTGACCAATAAAAGGCCCTTTAATATAAAGGAAAAGAAAAAAGAAAAAGAAAACTTTCAGATAAACCGTAGCCAATTGCTGATATGAATATATTTCCCCTGCACTTATAGTGGCAATAGTAAGCGCTATCAAATAAGCCAGCCATAGTGCAAAAAAGAGCTTATACTCTTGTAACAAATAAAGCCCGTTCACTTTTAGATAATGCCAAGAAAGAAAAGCAGCAACCAACAAACTACTACCAAATAAAGTTTTAAAACCTTCTGGGTTCATAAACTTCAATAATATAGGGAACAGTGCCCAAGAGGTTACCGTGCTTACAACTAGCAGCGCATTCACCAACTTCTTTGAGACAGTAATCATTTCATAAAACTTGTTATTAATGCCTTTGATGGCGGGTCAATAAATGTTTGTCTAATGTCACAGCCTTACCTTATCTAAGTACTTTCGAAAAACATATCTTAGGGGTTGACCAACCAAAGGCACAAGCATAATCTTAAGTGCTTGTGATAACGCAAGAAATTTAAAGTCTCTTCTCGACTCTACCTGAAGCAGTTCTTTTATAATGGAAAATGAGGGTTCATTAAACCAAATGTTTCTAGCGAACTCTATTTCATTATCACGAACGGCATTTAACATACAGCCAAGCACATCATGGTGTTGAAGTTTCTGATAATGGGCAACATCTTTCTTCTCTATCGACTGCTTAATATTCTCTTTACCCAACCAAGCATCTAACACCAAAAATGTATCGGCTCTCACTTTCCTTTTTTTACGGTAGGTTGCCGTCCACTGTTTACTGCTAATACGATAGAGCAGTAATGGCTCATTCAAAAGACCTATACCACCTAAGTTAGCCAGCCTAAACCATACATCTAAGTCTGCAGATGACTTAAACAAATTGCCCTTCCAATATTTTATATCATTAATACATACATTTGTTCGTATCATTGCACTGGGGCAAAAAAGAAAGTTGTCATTTTCCAGTACGGCTTTTAGTAAAGTTTCTATACCATAAACGTTTGCTTCTCCAGCAGCTAATCCTAAACTCTCTGGTGCCAAATACATTTTCAATTCTTTCCCTTCGGCATCAATTTGCGTTGCAAAGGTCAAAACACCTTTAGCATTTTTATTTTCCTCAAGAAACTTGACCTCTTTTTCAATGATCGTCGGTGCATATAAATCATCAGCATGATAAATCGCAGTATATTCACCACGACCAAGATTTAAACAGCGTGTAAAATTTTCCTCACCTGTGCTTGTACTTTGAACCTTATGAATTTGGATTGTTTTACCCAACTCCGTAACAAGCTCAACAGTACAGTCAGTTGATGCATTATCAAAAATATGAATTTCAACGTTTGAATATGTTTGGGCTAATATTGACTCTAATGTTTCAGCTATTGTTTTTTCAGCATTATATGTGGGAATACAAATGCACACCAAGGGCTTCATCATTGCACCACCTGATCTACAATCGTTTTGGCAAAACACTCAGCAGAAAATGAATATGATTTCTTGGATTGAATAAAGCATTCTATTTCATCAAGATATGTCAAATACTCTTCATTGGGCATATACTTTATATATTGATATAAATCTTCATAACTAGAAAATTTTCTTTGATCAATAAAACAAGAAGAAGGAATATGCTCTGAGATATTATTGGCTCCCCAATAAACAGGAACACAGCCAGAAAAAAAACAGTCAAATATTTTTTCAGTAATATACCCTGGAATATCTCTTGCATTTTCATAACAAATAGAAAACTTATATTTTTCTAATGTTTGTTTCTTATTCTTAACCGAACCTCGATAAGAGGGATGTTTTTCTGCCAGAAGTCGCGTTAATGGCTTAACTCTATTCAAAGCTCTAACTATTTTAGAACCAGAAAAACGATATTCATCCCACCCTATGCCATATAAATCAAAGTCTTCAGGGTGATGCTCTTCAAACCAACGAATAGCCTCAACCCTTTTTGAATACAACTCAAGCGGATGATCTACTTGCTTATTTCCAGCAATAATCGTACAAAGCCTCTCTTTTTTAACACTTTTATTAATAGACGATGGCATTTCATGAGAAAAATTCATTTTAAAATATTTTTTATTATCAATAATCTCATCATTCCACGTAAAAATTTTATCAAAAAACTTTTGTTTCTCTAAATCCCAATTATCGGGATGAATCAAAATACTTTCAAACACGACTAAGTATTTTGGAATATCTAGATCAAAATTATCACGTACTAGCTTGCTTGACCTAGGGTAGTCTAAAAAAATAATAGCATCTAACTCTTTATAATTAGAAACCATATCAAGTGTTATTAAAACATGACCATGACAAGCAAGCTCTTGATTTAAAATATGCAAGGGTCTCAAAAGATCGCTTCCAATCCCTGCATCTCGATGGGACAATATATACCCATCTTTACACAGATCCTCATAATATCCCCAAAGTGCAATATTCATGCAAAAAATACTTTTGACTTTTTTAATTTCAATGCCTTAAACCAATAAAGTAGCCACAAACACACACGCTCTAAAAAATCTCTTTTTTTCCAACCGTTTTCATCTATCGGCGGCTTCAATGTTAGCACAGTGCCAACATCTTGGTTTGCCATCAAAAAACAAACTTCTTTCTCTATGATATTTGGCTCGTATAAATCATCTGCATGATAAAGACAGAGAAACTCACCATTTCCTTGATATAGCACATTATCCCAATTATCAACACCTCCAAATATCCTCTCATCTCCCTCTACCAAACGCACACCTTGATTTTCATAAGTACTTACAACCTGCTTGGTATTATCACTCGATTGGTTATCCGAAACAATAATTTCAATATTTGAATATGTTTGAGCTAATATCGAATCTACTGTTTTAGCTATTGTTGCTTCAGCATTATAACAGGGGATACAAATACTAACCAGCGAATGTAGACTCTTCACAGTCATGATAAACGATTAAAATCACTAATAATTTTCGAATAACCTGCTTCTGATTTTTTTATCATTTCTGGCTATACCAACTATTTGATAAAGGTATGTGTTTTCGATCACTACAGTCAGAGTCTAACGGGTTTGGGAAATCTGTAACAAACCCAAGTTGATTTACTCTATCGTGGCGTATAAAAGTAAACTCCATCGTTTGTTGAATGGTTACCCCTCTATAAGTTAAAGGTTCATTAGAATTATTAGGATGAATATGAACACACGAATGAGTTTGGAGAATTTTTTTGAAAGCCGAAGATGCCAAAAGAAAAAACGGTTTATTCCATAACTGGTCTAAATTATGAAACTCTACAACAATAATTCTAAAACGTTTAATTAACTCATCAGTCATAGCTAAAAATACTTCATATTCAAATCCTTCTATGTCTATTTGCAAGAGTAAATCACCTTGGTTTTTTCCATCTTCTTTATTCACCCACTCATCAATCGTCATAAAGTCATCATTTGATACTGCACCAATATATTTTTGAGTAAATGTAAAACTTTCATGTTCACAAGCGGGGCCTTCTACTGATTTATCTGCCATAAATACTTCCATCCCCATATCTGCACAATCCTTTTCAAAGCTAGAAACCTCACAAACACCAGGGGAGAAGCATGCTTTGATATTAAAAAAATCATTTGGAACTAAGTAACCACCATCTCCACTAGAACCTAACCTAATCATTTCTTTATCTATTTTAATAGGATATAAGCTACGTATTAAAGATAGTATTTCTTCTTTATTTGTCATTATCGTAGGGTATACATTCACTAAGTAAAGACCCTTAATTAAAATTTTTGTAAAAAAATGTTTCATTATACTTTCCTTTTTTTATTTATAAATATTACCTGAAATTTACTAACTAATATATTTATAAACAATTCTTTTTCCGCATTTTTCAACACTCTACAATTATAAAATAAAAGCATCAAAGTTATTTCAATAACTGCTAATGCCAATAGTAATTCAATCCATGAAAAAGTTATGGTATGTAATGGAAACCATAATAGCCCAATACACCCAGATATTGATAGGGGTCTAAAATACGCTGATAAAAGCACTGAAACAACCTCCATCTTCAGATGCACTGAAACAACAAATATAAAATATATAACATCGACCACGCATACAAGTAGCATTGCCCAAGCTGCTCCCTCAAAACCATACTGCGGAATCAATATTACACAAAGTAATGAAAACACAGTAACCCTTACAACTGTATATACGGTGAAATGATCAATACGTCCAATCCCCAGCAATATGGAGTTAGTCTGTGAAACCAAAAGCACCGAAAGTAATGATGCAAATGATAATAAGTAAAATGCCTCTAAAACCTTTTCCCCAGTTACGCTTCCAAGCCATAAGTTTAAAAAAGAACTTCCCAATAAAAAAAAAGGAAGAAAAGTCATGCAGGAAGCCCCTACAAGAAATCGCGTCGCGTTCAAGAACAGTCTCCGCAAGTCATCATCTAACCCAGTTACAGAGAGCTCACTAGATGCTGGTAACACAAAGCTAAGCATATAACTCAGTGCATAGTTAACTGCATTTGTTAACATAAACGGGAGCGAATACAACCCTACACTTGCAGCGCTCACCCATATCCCTAAAAGAGTTTTATCAATTGCCCCGGCCAACCCAGTCACACCACGATGTATAATCCCATAGGTTAAGTAACTTCTAATTCGAACCATAACAGAAAGCTTAAAACGAAAAGATATGTTGTATTCGGGAATAAATACCTTGTAGATAACATAATACGCAAGTGCTGCTATGAAGAGAAAAAGAACCTTACTGGCCACATAACCCACAACACCAAACCCAGCGTAAATTAAATACAGCCCAACGCCTACACCAAGCACACTGGATAAAGCAGAAATTGCATAGGCAATTTCATATCTTTGCAAGCCCATTGCAACTGATCGCCCCCATCCCATTAGTAATGTCGCAAAAAATCCTGCAGCAGCCAGTTGAAATACATTTTCAGCTTCATCCACCAAATATTCAGGAATCGAGAAAAATGATTCCGCTAAATAGCTTGAAAAACCGAACGCAACCAGCATCCCAAAAATACCCAGTCCAGTATATAAGACCAATGTAGTACTTAGTAACTCACTAGCAGCCTTTCCATCTCCCTTAGCACGGTCCTCAGCCAAATATTTAACCAGCGGAAGTCCAATACCTAAATCCATCAACGCCAGGTAACCAATCACCACATTAACCAACACCTGAATACCAAATGCATCTTCACCCAACGACCTCATCAAGTATGGTGTTGATGCAAAATTCACCAATAAAGGAACTGCATACCCCAACAAACTTGCAACAACATTGGTTGCATTACTACTCTTTTTCTGTGTCATCTAATATTTTACAACAGGACTTTAGTTTCACAAAAAACACCTTCAAGTGACGTTTTATCCGGTGCATAATTAAGTTTATTAGCAGCCTTATTTAACGAATAATAATTCACTTTATTTCCAGTTGCATTTAATCGGACATGCGCATCAGAAAACTCATACTTCAAACCAAACTCTTCTTGCACTGCATGCAACAAGCTAACTTTATCAACTGGCTCTTTAGAATAGCAATCCACAGCCACATTTAATTTTTCTGATTTTAATATACATTGAATCAATTGATAAAAATCATCTGGATGTAAAAAATCTCTCACAATATTTTCAGAAAAGGTTATTAATACTGTTTCATTTTGAATAGCACGCACAACATCTGTGATAAAAAAACTTGCAGACATATCCTGCGTATGGCTAAAATAATTAAACACCCGAACATCAACAATGGAGTGTTCAGGTAACGCACGATGCTTTGCTTCTGCGTGAAGCTTCGCAATGGTATACCAATAAGCCCCATCAAGCTGATTAACAGGAATTCTTGCCACACTAGACTCTGTAGCTGGTTCACTAAAAATATCGCCGTACACAGCACCACTGCTTAAAAATATATATTTGCACGCTGGATTGACTTGAATATAGTCCAAAGCCAATTGGTCATATTGATAAGTGATATCAAATATTTTAGCACCCATCTCTTTGGCTCGCGCAGGATTACCCACCCCTACAAAGTTGATAATCACATCATAACTTCCCGTAGGAAAGTCTTCATAAGGCTTCGATATAAAACCACACTCAACGGAAATACTTTGCTGCCATGCTTTCACCTTAGCTGGGACACGAGAAAACAACATACATTGATGGTCTGTATGTGCTGCAAAAGACACAATTAAATCCTTTGCTATTTGGCTGGTTGCTCCAAGGATGGCGATATTCATGGACAGACTACACGCATAGGTGGCGATTGATTTTCAATGCTATTACCATATTCTAACCTTGGTCGGCATTCCTTAGCATCTGGCATAGAAACTTCTAATAAATATGGTCTTGGAGAAACATAAAAACTTTCAACAGCTTCAGAAAATGTTTGTAAATCATGCACTACTGATGATTCCAAGCCGTAGGCCTGCCCAATCTTTTGAAACTTTGATGAGTAACCTTGCCAATAGCTGGAACCATTCCTGCCGTCAAAGTACATATCTTGGAAACCTGTAATCATACCCAATGACTCATTATTCAATACAATGACCATAATATGTAGGTTCTCTCTGGCAATAATATCCAACTCTTGAATATTCAATTGTGCTCCACCATCACCTGTAATCACAACCACGGGAGATTCTGAAGCACATTGCACTCCAATACCTGTGGGGATGGCAAATCCCATGGTACCTAGCCCACCCGAATAATGCACCATTTGCCCTGCTTGCAATCGAAGCGTATGCGCAGCCCACATTTGGTTGTTCCCTACATCCGCCACATATTGTACTTTGGAGTCTACAAAAATGTCATTTAAACAATTGAAAAGTTTGAATGGACTAAAACGGCGTTCTTGATATTCATCAATAAATGTTTGAGCAAAATAGCTTCTAAGATGCTCAGTCCATGTCAAAGAGTTTTGCAAGTGCGAACTAAAATGAAGAAACGCCTGAAAAAAGTCCTCACACGAAGCTTGAATACTTTGATCACAACGAACCCTATTATTGAGTTGTGCTGCATCAATATCAATTTGAATAATCTTCGCTTGCTTGGCAAAACTTTCTGCCTTTGCACCCGTTTGCCGAACATCCATTCGACTTCCAACAACAATAAATAAATCACACGACTGAACCGCATAGTTGGCTGCTCTTGTGCCATAAGCTCCAATCATTCCAAAATAATTCTCTGTTGCCCTTGTTTTTTCACTACCCTTCAAGCTTGCAACATAGGGAAACTCATGTCGATTTAAGTACTCTAACCAGTCTGAAAAACTTACTTCATTCACTGCTCCACCACCAATCAAAAATAATGGTTTTTCAGCAGCCTTAATGGAATCAATCACTTGTTTTAAATAAACTACGCTACTTTCAACTTTCTCAGCCTCTATTTTTTTAGTCTGAACACATACAGGCAACTCCATACACTGTATATCCATGGGAATATCTAATAGTACAGGACCAGCTCTTCCTTCTTGCGCTATATCAATCGCTTTTTGTAAACTTGGAATCAGTTCATCCACTGTTTTCACTTGATAGGCATATTTCGTTACACTTTGAACAATGGAAACAATATCCAGTTCTTGGAAGCCTTCCTGACGAACCGAAGACCCTTGTTTCAATTCATGTGTATTGATTTGACCTGTAATAAATAAACACGGATGACTATCCAGCCAGCAGTCTGCAATGCCTGTAACTAAATTCGTAGCACCTGGACCACTTGTAGCCAATGCAACCCCCATACTTCGGTGCTCACTTGCTCTTGAGATAGCTCCTGCTGCAAATGCAGCTCCCTGCTCATGGTGCATGGAAACCAGTTTGGTCTTACCTAATGTGTTGATACTATCAACAAGGTGAGCAATCATTCCACCAATAAGTTCAAACCCATGATGAATACCATTCTCTGCCAATACTTGGGCGACTACATCAGAAGCTTTCACCTCGTTAACCCACCATAGCAGAAAAACTTTTCATACTATCTGCAATAAAATCTAACTTTTCATTATTTAACCCTGGATAAATGCCAACCCAAAAAGTTTGATTCATCACCATATCAGTATTCGTTAACTCACCCGAAATTCGATAATTAACATTCTTAAAATAAGGCTGCTTGGTCAAGTTGCCTGCAAATAATAAGCGCGAGCCTATTTTCCTTTCATCCAAAAATTTCAATAAGTCCACCCGTGAGAAAGGTGCATCTTCACGAATGGTTATGGGGAATCCAAACCATGATGGATCACTGTCTGGCGTAGCTTCAGGTAAAATTAAATATTTTTCCAATGGTGCTAACGCCGATTTCAAATAATTAAAATTATCTTTTCTATCCTGAACAAAACCTTCCAACCTATCCATTTGTGCCAAACCGCAAGCTGCCTGCATATCTGATATTTTCAGGTTGTAACCCACATGTGAATAAATATATTTATGATCATACCCTTCTGGTAAGTCACCCAGTTTCCAGCAAAAACGCTTGCCACATGAATCATCTTTACCCGGCGCACAAAAACAATCCCGACCCCAATCACGAATCGACTCAAGAATCAGTTTTAATTTACCACTGTTGGTAAAGATAGCCCCACCTTCACCCATGGTAATATGATGAGCTGGATAAAAGCTTAGCGTGGCAATATCGCCATAAGTGCCAACAACTTTGCCATCGTAGGTTGAACCAAGTGCATCACAGCAATCTTCGATCAACCATAGCTTGTATTTATCAGCAATCGCACGCACTTTTTTCAAATCAAACGTATTACCCAAGGTATGCGCAACCATAATAGCTTTGGTTTTATCACTGATTGCCGCTTCAATTTTATCAGCATCAATATTGTAGGTTGGAATATCCACATCCACAAACACAGGAATGCAGCCATGTTGAATGATAGGATTTACCGTTGTAGGAAAAGCTGCGGCCACTGAAATGACTTCATCGCCCGCTTTTAATGCCCGATCACCAAGTTTATAAGAAGTCAGTGCTGAAAATGCGACCAAATTGGCAGACGAGCCAGAGTTCACCGTCAGCACATGCTTTACACCCAGAAACTCTTTTAAACGCTTTTCAAAAGCATCATTGAAGCGACCTGTTGTAAGCCATGCATCCAATGAGGCTTCTACCATATATTGTAATTCAGGTTCTCCCAATACTTTGCCCGATGGCGGTACGACCGACTGGCCAGCAACAAAATCTACAGACGTATATTTTTGGGCAGCAAAATTCTTGACGGAATATGCAGTGAGTTTACGAAGAATTTCATCAACCTTATTTTTTGTCACACTAGCAACTTTACGACACTGTTCCGATTGAATCGTGATGACCTTATCAACACGAACGATACTATCTCGTTTTAATGCACCCTCTGCTATATCTGAAGGTTTCACAGATATAGCACAAGCATCAAGATAGTATGAATCCACTTCAGTTGTCACATAAGCAACATTGACATCACTTCTATCATGAAAATCATTCATCGCAATGACAATGCCAGGGCGAACTTTACTGCCTGCTTGGTTTGTATAAGGAAAATCTAAAAATACAATATCACCCAGCTTTAACATCAAAGACCTCTTCCCAATTCACATCATTATCTTCATCTGTTTCAAAATACGATGCTAAACCAATCGCTTTAAATTCATGTTCGGAACTTTCTTCCCTCGCAACAAAAGACTTAACAACATCGCTGCTTTTTTTACTTTTATCCAACACTACAATAAATAACTCAGCCTCTTCGACATCCACAAGAGGTTCCAACAGTTCAATATTTCCATGTTTGTATAAAGCTTTTACTGCTTGCATCATAAACTCCCTTCTACTGTCTTCATATATTCACCAATTTCATTTAAACAAACCCTCTGCATATCATCACCATTCAACCAAGCCTGATGCCATACAACAATCTTTTTTAAGGTCTGGTCAAGATGCCATGTTGGTTGCCACGCTAATCTCGATTTAGCTTTCGATACATCTAATTTAAGAAATCCTGCTTCATGGGGGTGGCTCCCCTGATCCAAATCCCAACTTGCGCCTTTACCCCATTGATCAACCATGTGATCTAAAATCCAACTCACGGGCTTGGCATCTTCTTCATCTGGACCAAAATTCCAGCCTTCCGCAAAGTCTTCTGGTTGTTCGTAAAGCCTTTGTGCTAATACGAGATAACCTGAAAGCGGCTCTAGCACATGCTGCCAAGGTCGTGTTGACTTAGGGTTACGAATGGTAACTGGCTCACTTTGCTCAAATGCTTTTAATATATCTGGAATCAACCTGTCATCTGACCAATCTCCACCACCAATGACATTGCCTGCACGCGCCGAAGCCAAACCAACACCTTGCGCTTGCATAAATGACCTTCTATAGGCGGATGTAACCAATTCTGCACAACCTTTACTGCTACTGTATGGATCATAACCACCCATCGGTTCATCTTCTCGATAGCCCCAAACCCATTCCTTATTCTCGTAACACTTATCCGTTGTTACGCTAACAATAGCCTTTAAGTTTGAGCAAGAACGCGCTGCCTCAAGAACTTTTACTGTCCCCAAAACATTCACATCATAAGTCTCAACGGGCTCTTTATAGGAAAGCCTAACCAAAGGTTGTGCCGCCATATGAATAAGGATATCAGGATTAAAGTTGAGTATGCTTTTTTTCAACTGTTTAAGATCACGAATATCGCCAATGTCAGAGTCTATTCTCTCAGCAACCCTTGCCACTTCAAATAAACTTGGTTGTGTCGCAGGGGATAAAGCATAACCTTTAACTGTTGCGCCTATACTTTCTAGCCATAACGATAACCAGCTACCTTTAAAGCCAGTATGACCCGTAACAAAAACTCGTTTATTTTGCCAAAATGCTTGATCAACCATATGGTTCACCACATTTTCCACGGTGCTTTTTTCTCAGACCACAATTTTTCAAGCGTCATCTTATCATGAAGCGTGTCCATTGGTTGCCAAAAGCCATGGTGCTCATAAGCCATTAGTTCACCATCTTCGGCCAGTTCAATTAAAGGCTCTTGTTCCCAAATACAGCTATCATCAGGAATACGTGACAATACACTTGGTGATAACACAAAAAAACCACCATTGATCATCGCGCCATCACCTTTTGGCTTCTCTTTAAAACTATTCACCTTTCCGGCAACAATATCCAACGCTCCAAAGCGTCCAGGCGGATATGTAGCTGTCAGGGTTGCTTGTTTTCCATGTGTTTGATGGAATTTAATCACTTCGGAAATATTTATATCCCCCACACCATCACCGTAGGTAAAACAAAAAGCTTCCTCATCTTTCACATAGCCCGCTACCCTACCCAGTCTTCCACCTGTCATCGAACTATCACCCGTATCCACCAGTGTTACAGTCCAAGGCTCTGCACGCTCTTTATGCACTTTCATCTGATTATCTGCCATCGAAAATGTGACATCCGATTGATGTAAAAAGTAATTGGCAAAGTACTCTTTAATCACATAGCCTTTATACCCACAGCAAATAATAAAGTCATGAATACCATGCGCTGAATACATTTTCATCACATGCCATAAAATGGGCTTACCACCGATCTCCACCATGGGTTTTGGGCGAAGACTTGTTTCCTCGCTTAAACGTGTTCCTAACCCACCTGCAAGAATCACTGCTTTCATACTTTATCCTTTATTATTTTCTGATTTCATTATCAATATCTAAAGGTTTTTTGATTTATTAAAAACCACTGATAGGTCGTATTTAGCCCATCTTCCAAGTTCGTTTTTGCTTTCCAACCTAGTCGTTCTAGTCGCGATACATCCATTAACTTTCTTGGTGTGCCATCGGGTTTGCTGGTGTCAAACACTATCTCACCTTGATAGCCAATCACTTTTGCTACGGTTTCGACTAATTCACGGATGGTGCAATCGATACCTGTACCGATATTAATATGAGAGAGCATCGGACTGGTTTCTTGTTGATAAACCGCGTTATCTAAATTCATTACAAAAATTGATGCTTGTGCCATATCATCGACATGTAAAAACTCACGCTTTGGTTTGCCTGTTCCCCATGCAGTGACTTGTGGATCATTATTTAATTTTGCTTGGTGAAAGCGTCTTATTAATGCGGGTACAACGTGTGAATTTTTAGGATGAAAGTTATCGTTTTCACCATAAAGGTTGGTTGGCATTACGCTTCGGTAATCTCGTCCATACTGCCGGTTATAGCTTTCGCATAATTTGATACCCGTTATCTTGGCGATGGCGTACGGTTCGTTGGTACTTTCTAAAATGCCGGTTAATAAGGCTTCTTCTTTCATCGGTTGCGGCACTGCTTTTGGATAGATGCACGATGAACCTAAAAAGAGTAGTTTTTGCACATTATTAGTATGAGCCGCGTGAATGATATTGGCTTCTATCATTAGGTTTTGATAGATAAACTCGGCAGGATATTCATTGTTTGCATGAATGCCGCCTACTTTTGCGGCGGCTAAATAAACTTGATCAATTTTAGTGTCAGCAAAAAACTGCTTGACGGCCTGTTGGTTGGTTAAATCAAGTTCGTCTCTGCTTGCTGTGATAATGACATTTGTGTTGTCATTTTGCAGTTGTCTGATAATGGCAGAGCCAACCATGCCGTTGTGGCCTGCGATATAAATGCGTTGTTTTGTCATTGGCTTATTGTTTCTCTGTAATCAATACATGACTTTAGCCGCGAAGGATGTCACTAGTCGTTAAAGTCCATTCGTGGCTGAAGCCACTCCTACAATTTATCCTTCTACTGAAACAGGAATGTCATGACCATGTTGCTTCAAAAGTGCATGGCGCTGTGCTATTTTTAAATCTTCTGCCACCATTTCTGTACACATTTCTTGCACTGTAATTTCTGGGGTCCAGCCTAATATTTGTTTCGCTTTTGTTGGGTCACCCAATAAGGTTTCAACTTCTGCAGGGCGAAAATAGCGTTGATCTATTTGTACGATAATATCCCCAACCTTTAAAGCAGGCGTTTTATCACCTTCAATTGAGGCAACAATGCCCTTTTCATTAATGCCTTCACCTTCAAAACATAATGTAACTCCCAGTTCTTTTGCTGACCATTCAATAAATTGCCGTACTGAATATTGTACTCCAGTGGCAATCACAAAGTCTTCTGGTTTATCTTGTTGTAACATCATCCATTGCATTCGCACATAATCTTTAGCATGCCCCCAGTCACGAAGTGCATCCATATTACCCATAAATAAACAGTTTTCTAATCCTTGGGCAATATTGGCTAAACCTCGGGTAATTTTACGGGTTACGAATGTTTCACCTCGTCTTGGTGATTCATGGTTAAACAATATACCATTACAGGCATACATGCCGTAGGCTTCACGATAATTTACTGTGATCCAATAGGCATACATTTTAGCCACGGCATACGGTGATCGTGGGTAAAATGGGGTGGTTTCTTTTTGTGGTGTTTCTTGTACTTCACCAAATAGTTCTGATGTTGATGCTTGGTAGAACTTGGTTTTCTTTTCTAAGCCCAACAAACGAATGGCTTCTAATAATCTTAATGTTCCCATGCCATCAACATCCGCAGTATATTCAGGCGATTCAAATGAAACAGCAACGTGTGATTGCGCACCTAGGTTATACACTTCATCAGGTTGTACTTCTTGCAAAATACGCGTTAAATTTGAAGAATCCGTTAAATCGCCATAGTGAAGAATAAAGTTTGCATTATCGACATGTGGGTCTTGGTAAATATGATCAATACGTTGGGTATTCAGTGATGAAGCACGCCGTTTGATACCATGCACTTCATAGCCTTTTTCTAATAAGAACTCTGCTAAATAGGAGCCATCTTGCCCTGTTACACCTGTTATTAATGCAACTTTTTTATTCGTATTCATAAGTTTTCTCTTTTTTATACAAATCATGGAAAATCATGGCACAAATCCAAATCATGGGGTCAGCCAGCTTGATTTCTATAGCTTTCCCTTTTCCTAGAATAAAGAGGGAAAAGGGGAATCTACCCTTTTTTTCGGCGACCCTTTTAGCCATCTTACTTTTAATCAACATCATTCTCGTTAATTATTTCTTTAATCTGTGCTTCATTTAGCCCTGTAATCTGTTGGATAAGTTGATTATCTAAGCCGGCTTTGAATGACTTAATCACAATTTGCTTATTTTTTTGTTCAATTCCTTGTTCAATGCCTTGCTCAAGCCCCTGCTTTTTAGCGAGTGCAAGTGAGCTTTTTTGCATATAGATCCAGTCTTTTTTACGATGCTGGAGGTCTAGTTCCATTTCGTTAAAATTAGCTTCATTGGCTATGTCAAAGGCTCTTTCCAATTCTTCATTGATGTTTTTAGGAATATAATCCAGTGTCCCTGCATTTTTAATGAAATAAAGCCATTTATCCTGGATGGTGGTTAGCTCCGCTTCTGTTTTTGTGAATTTTGGCAGTTCAATAAAGATCAATTCGATATCATCCAGGTAGTCAATTAGCTGCTCTTTTTCGATCAGTTTAAAACGACTGATAACGTCGGGCTGTTCTTTAAATAGGGTAAAGTCAGTGAGGGTGAGCGCTATCACGGGGTTGAGTAGTTGATAGTCATCACCCTGTTTAAGCTGTGAGGAATATTTTTTCGCGGCATTGTATAAAATGCGTTTTTCAAACCCTTCAGTGTTGAGTATTTGCATTTCTATAATGACATGGCTGCCATCATCTAAGACGGCCTTGACATCAACATAGGTATCTTTCATTCCTTTTAGCATGGGGATGTTATAAGGATCAACAAGGGTGAGTGATTTTATGTGTTGGTCGTGGTTAAAGGTAATCACTGCATTCAGAAAATTAATCAGGATGTCTTTAGATTGCTCACTTCCAAATACTTTTTTAAAAGCAAAATCAGTTTTAATGTCTAAAAAATTCATCTTTATTGTTCCTGAAGCGTCATTAGGGGCAGAAAATAACGAGGTTAGGGTTTGTATTATATAAGGGAAAGCCACGAACTTCACTCTTATCTTTTATGTCAACAAGGATCTGCTCCTCTTTGGTATTAACAAAGGTGGACACCGTTTTTATCGTTGCTTTATCAAACGACAGAAACAAGGCGAGTAAGGGGGCAGAGCCATTTAACCCCATCTTTAGAGCCGTTGGGAGCAGGCTCGATTGATTATTTCTTCTTGTTTTTATAATTGACATAAACCTACTATACCAATAACAAGTCCATACACGCTTAGTAACACTCCAAAGCTCCAACACATTTGCAACTAAAGAGGTCAGTCTCGACTGAAATTCAGCATTCATCTTTTTTTTCCAAAATCAATTCAACTTCTGTTTTATCCAGTCCTGTCATTTTTACAATATTTTCAACCAGCATATTTTGATTGGCTAAATTCAGTGCTATTTGCCTTGCGGTCTCAAGCTGACCTTCAAGTCTCCCTTCAAGTCTCCCTTCAAGTCTCCCTTCAACCTTACCTTCTTCCTTGCCTTTTTCTTTACCTTCGGCATAACCATCTACAAAGGTAGATTGAAACATGCTGGCCTGATAATGCAAATCATCTTGATAGTGTTCGTAGGCTTTTTGCTCTTCTTCTGGTAACTTCATGATACTGAGCTTTTCTTGTGCTTCTTTTAACCCTTTCGCCGTGAAACTATCTTTAATTTCTTCATTTTTTAAAAAATAAATCCATTCATCTAGGGTATCTTTTGCTATATCATTAAATCGATTAATTTTAATCAGGTAGTATTCCGGGTAAAGTGACTCTATACTTTTCTGTTTAAACAGTTGTTTTTGCTTTTCACTCAGTCCTAGTCGGTCATGCTGATGTAGACCGATAAAACTGGTTGTTCCTTTGTAGATGTAGTCTGTTCCTTCGCCTAAATCAAAATACATTATATTAACAGAGATAACCTTTGTAATTTCCGCATAAGGGCTCCCCTCTTCCATGTATTCTAAGGCTGTTTTTGAGACACCATAAAATATGCGTTGCAAATAGTCATATTCTCTATCATATTGTATTTCTATGATGATTATTTCATTCTGGCTATTACGCACCTTTAAATCAACACGGTTGAATTTATCTCGATATTGTTCTTTGTTTCCTTCACTTTCTAGCACGTCTAGAATAGTGATATTTTCTTTTAGCAGTTCACTCAAGAACCCCTCTAGGATCCCAAAATTAGCTTTGCTTCTTAACAGTCTCTTTATTGCCCAGTCAAATGTTATTAGTTTTCTTTTCATCTTATTCTACTCTACGTCTTTAATTAGTTG
>CAYYNM010000023.1:0-23588 GCA_964472945.1 uncultured Methylomarinum sp.
ACTACTGATAAATTGAAACCCTATAAATCATTGGATTAAGGAAAAACAGGTTGATAGGTAGGCTGGGTAGAGCGAATAGCGAAACCCAGCATGATGTAAAAGCTGGGTCTCGTTGCTCACTCTACCCAGCCTACAAAATAATAAATCCTTAAGTCAATGACAGTGACCGCCCCCAGTGAGAACGCATACATTACTGTTGTCAGGCACGGTATGCATTTCCCACGCAGTAGCGTGGGAACGAGAGAAAAATAGAAATAATTTCTAGTTTGTTAATAACTTTGTGATTTAAGTACAGGAATATAAAATGCATTTAAAAAAAGCTCTCCCCTTACTTTGTATACCTCTTGTACTTGCTTCTTCGCAAGCAGTGGCAGATTACAAGCTTGATATTGCTTATAATGATTTACAAACTGAACTAAACAGTGCTACCCCTACTGGTTTGGGGGTTAAAGCAACTATTGTTGAGGCTTCCATTGTCCCCAGTACAGATACCACTTTTCCAGTATTTGCCCCTGATCCGAATATAAGTAACTTTAGTGCTAAAAACCATAGTTTTCCTGGTCTTAGCTGTGCCACACCCCCCTGCATACCAACAGTCTTTTCTGGGCATGCAACAGGGACAGCAAATATTTTTTATGGTAATTCAAGCTCGGTAGCTCACGGTATTAGTGATATACATAGTTATGAAGCTAATCAATGGTTTAATTCTTTATATGTTCACGGTCCTGCCGGTCAGATACTAACAGCCACAACAACAGACCGTCGTATCGCTAACCATTCCTGGATTGGTAATGGCAACACCCCTGGGCAAACTGCCCTAATTCTAAGCTTGGTTGACCGCCAAGTTGTGCGTAATGAATATATTCAAGTAGCGGCCACTCATACTGCCTTATTAGGTAATGCCTATAATGTGGTTGCTGTTGGCCTGACAAATGGGAGTAATTTTGGATCCGGAGCGGTGGATTCGACTTATGTATCAGGCCGTACAAGGCCTGATATTGTTGCTCCTGCCGCTAATAGAAGTTCAGCTACTCCTATTGTTGCAGCTTCAGCCGCTGTTTTAATAGAAACAGGACACCAAGGAGGAGCGACACTATCAAATGGTTCTAAATCAATAGTTGCCAATAATGGATCATCTTTTACTGTATATAATGCTGAACGCTCAGAAACTATCAAAGCCGCGTTAATGGCGGGAGCGGATAAACAAACATCTAACAGTACTGGTTTTGGTGATATTAGCGATTATCGTAGCACGACCAACCAAAGTGACAATGGTTTAGATTTTCGCTATGGTGCAGGACAAGTTAATATTTTTAATAGTTATCATATTATTGCGAGTGGAGAACAAAATAGTTTGGAGGATGGAGGTGGTAACAATGGTCAAATTGGGTTATCAGGTTTCGATTATGATGATTCTTTCGGTGGGTTAAAGGGGAGCAATTCCTCGGCAAGCTATGCTTTTACCGCAAATAAGAATGAAATACTTAGTGCCTCTTTAGTGTGGAATATTGATATTAGTAATAACGCCACTTTAAGTTCAACCATACACCATTTACAGCTTTCCCTTTTGGATATAACTGATAATTCGGTTATTGCTAATTCCAGCAGCCTTTTAGATAACACTCAGAATATATATACAGACCAGCTAATTGGAGGCCATAATTATCAAATTGTAGCAGACACATTAGAGAGTAATTTATTTAACTGGGATTACGCCTTAGCTTGGAACCGTAGTATTTCTACATCTCCAGTACCCTTGCCTGCAGCATTTTGGTTATTTGCCTTTGCCTTGGTTGGATTAAGTAAATTCCATCGTAAGCAGTTATATAGGATACGCTGAGAAACGAGGCGCATCCTACCTTTACCTTATGAATGAGAAATAAACTCAGTTATTTTCTCCGATTAATTGATTCCTTAAAGCCTTCGCTCTTGCTATTTCAATATATTCACCTTGTTCTTTAATTAATGCAAATGATTTTTCTAGCTCAATACTTGCATTTTTAGTATCCCTTGCTTGCTGGTAAGCCTCTGCCAAGTGATAAAGAACCCTTGCATTATTTGGTATAGACCTAACTGATTTTTTCAATGCTTTAAGTGCTTCTTTAGTATGCCCCCTTTTTAATTGTACCCAGCCATAAGTATCCTGAATAATAGCATTGGGTGAATTTTTAAAACGCAAAACAAGCTTTTGAGCTAATTTGGTGCTCTTACTATCCCCTCCCTGGTATGTGATCAACAAATCTGCAAGATTATTGGCTATTGCGTTGTTATTTGGATATTTTTCAATTATTTTTTTGTATATATTGATTGATTTAGCATAATCTTTCTGAACAATATAAAACTTGGCCAACTCATTCATTAGCGGTAGGTTACCTTCAAAAACATTAAGACCTGCCAAATAGGTTTGTTCAGTAGCTAATGGTTTATTCAGGTTTTGATAGACTCGTACCAACAAAAAATATGCATAAATGTCTGTTGGCATACCCCGTATTTGTTGCTTAAGTAATTGCTCAGCCTCCACCCATTGTTTGCTTTCTATATAAGCTAGTGCTAATGCGTGATATAACACCGTACGATTATCGGGTGTTTTATTTAGCAGTCCCTTATACAAACGAATTGCCTTATCATATTGTTGCTGTCTTTCAGCCATCCGTGCCGACCACATGACTGCTGGCAACACTCCTTTTTCTTGCTGTTTAAGCCGTGCAATAGCTTTATCAACCCCTTGCCAATCCTTTTTAACCACACCTAATTGAATGAGAAATTCAGTTATAGAGATGTTTTCTGGATTGTTTTCCATTGCCTTAGCTAATAGATTTTCTGCCTGAACGTAATCTTTCCGTATGATTAATGCCTTTGTTAACTGTGTAATCGCTATTATATTGCTTGGATTAACTGCTAGCACCTTCCGCCAATAACTTTCTGCAACTTCTTTTTCCCCTTTTAAAACATAAGCCTGCGCTTGTAAACTCAGCACTTGTTCAGAACTGGGGCGGTTTGCATGAACTATCCGTAAATCTGCTATTGCCCCCTCTGCATCTCTCATTTTTAAACGTAATCCAGCCCTTAACAAAAGGGCATCGCTATAATTTGCATCTTCAGCTAAAACTTCAGCAAGCAATAACCTAGCTTTTAATTTTTCATCCTGCTGTAAGGCAATATGAGCGATTTTAACTTTTGCTGCGAGGGTAGTTGCACTATTTACTGATTCAGAAATAATCTGTTGTAATATATTTTCAGCGGCTTCAGTTCGAGCATCTGAAATATACATTTCAGCAAGCTGAAATTTTAATTCAACACTTTCTGCCGAATTAGCCATATATTTTTTTAGCAGTTTTTCTGCTTGTTTAGGGGCTCGCTGTTTTATTAGTTCAACCAGCTTCAGTTTAAGTGCTATATTCCCAGCTTGTTTTAAAATCACTTGCTGCAAAAGCTGTTCAGCTCCATTTTGCCTATCAAGTGACAACAATAGGTCTACTAAAGAGAATCGTAAGCTATCTTGTTCTGGATATTTATCTAACAAATAGTGATATTCGCTTATTGCCTTATCAAACTGTTTACTATCTACATCCAAGCGGATTTTAAGTAATCGCAAATCACGATCACCAGGATTATGCTGAACCCCTTCGTTCAAAATCTTAAGTGCCTCAGTCTTTCGTTTTTCAATTGTTAAATAAGTGACTTTTAACGCTATTGCTGCTGAAAAATAAGGCTTTTTAGCTAACACTTGTTCTATTTTCTTAATAGCTTCGGTATTATTTTCCTGCTTTAAGTCAATTGCTGCTTGCATTAGCTGTGCAGTAATATTTTGAGGGTTTACCGCTAGGATTATCTGTACTTGCTTAGCCGCTTTATCATACTCTCCTCCCAAAAGATAAAACTGACCCAGCCTGATTTGGGCTGGTAAATGAACAGGGTCAATAGTCACCGTATCAGCTAAGTTTCTTATCATTCGCCCCCAATTCTGCTGCTGCTCAGCAACCAAGGCCAGACTATAATAAGCTTCGGCTAACTCAGGGTTTAACTGCAAAGCATTCTGAAACTGCACTCTGGCATTTTCTAATTCTCCTTGTGCAAAAAATACTTTACCTTCTGCAATATACCGCTCTGGATCTTGCGCCTCACATCCTAATAATACAAAAATCAGGCAAACTATAAAGTGCTTAAAAAAAGTAAAATAATGCATAGGATTTAGAGGGTAAATTTAATTAACCCCTTTTTGAGGTTAATTTCTTTCCAAGCTTTATCCAATATTTTTCATAGTAAAAAGTAGAAATATGAGCCATTAAAAAGGTAACCGCGATTAATAATGGTCGCTTAATGTATTTTTCCAGTTTATCACCCTCCCCTAACCAGGTATGCACTAATCCT
Source organism: uncultured Methylomarinum sp. (assembly GCA_964472945.1). Lineage (GTDB taxonomy): Bacteria > Pseudomonadota > Gammaproteobacteria > Methylococcales > Methylomonadaceae > QPIN01. Next base: position 4,372 of record CAYYNM010000023.1, read on the forward strand.
CCATGAATCACATAAAGCGCATAGGATACACTTGCTATATATAGCAAAGCTTTATGGCTTAACCACCGGTTCCACCACACAGATTTTTCTTTAAAGAGTGTTGAGCCTATGGTCAACATTGCGATATAGGGGCGAAAATAATTCAATAAGCCACTTTCTGGGTGCGCTGAAAAAATCAGCAATGGAATCATATAAAGTGGATTTAGGTAACTAATATATCGTTTTATTAAAGTACTGTAATTATGCAGTAGAGCCAAAATACTGCCTGCTAATATTTCATCTACCCGAAAGTAAGTGTTAATCGCCATCTCGACATTAGAATAATACCGATACGCAGTGACTGTAATACATAGTAATGGCAGCACTAAAAATGCTTTTGACCTAAAACAGGCGACTAAAAATGCAATAATCATATAGAATTGCATTTCAACACATAGACTCCATAAATGGGCTGTACCGTTTGTCAAAGCAATCGGTTCCCAGTTGGCATAAAATAAAAAGTGAGGGAGATACAATGCTTTATTTGAAGCATTTATGGTTAATGTTATCAACATAACCAGCCATGCTAACGGAATAATTCGCATAAACCGTCTAATGATAAAATGTGTAATATTTGGTTTATTTAATAAAATATTGGTAATTAAAAAACCCGATAAAATAAAAAAAATCACCATTCCAGATGCTGCAATTGCCCCATTCATTTGCCAGCTTTTTGGCCCTAAAGGAAGCAAGTGTCCAGCCAGTACCCATAAAATGCTAATACCACGCCAACCATCCAAAACCTGAAACCTGTTTTCCATGCATTATTTCCTTAACCTAAGACTTACACTTTTGCTATCAATTACAAACACTCCCTCACTACCTTCTTTCTGTCTTAACCCAATCTTTTTGTCTTTTTATTAGAAACGCCAAATATAGCGGTACTTTTCTAAGCATATAAAAGGGCACAGCAGACAAAGTTTTAAACTCAATAATTTCTTGTCCAAATCTATACCAGGCTTGAAAAACTGCAATAGCAAACAGGCTGCTTAAACTTGCCATAATAATCAAAGGGGTGATGTAAGCCGTAAAAAATATCAACAAAATTGACATCGTTAGCATAATAAATAAACTTATCCCCAGTAAACTTAAAGGTGGGACTGATAGGTCTAGCGCCATAAATAGCAAAGAAATATCTCGCCGCTTTAAAGCTGATTTTAATAACCTTGGCGTTTCAGCTAATATTGTAGAAAGGTGTCCATGTTCCCAGCGCTTTCTTTGTTCATAAGTTACTTGTGAAGATATGGGGAATTCACTTGTTACCCATGCACGGGGACAAAATAAAGGTGGGTAACCTTGTACAGCCAGATCAATGCCTAATTTTATATCTTCTACCATATTGCCATGTGCTAAATTAGCTTGATGCAACAAGCCCCAGGGAAAAGCCATACCTGTTCCCATCAGCTGACAAGGTAAACCAAGAGCTTTCAAGCCCAATGGTCTAACTTGATTTTTAACCACCCAGGCAAATTCTGCAATGGCTTGGGTTAAGGATTTATTTTCAGGGGCAACCATCAGGTCAAGTGCCTGAACAGGTCGTTGCATTGTTTCAGCCTGCTGAACAAGTCTATCTATACAACCGGCAGACACGCCACAATCAGCATCAATAATAATAACAACATCAGGTGGCTTATTATCCCGTAAAAATTGAAGTCCAAAGTTCAATGCATAGCCCTTTCCTCGCTGTTTTTCATGTTTTCGTTCAACCACTGTTGCTCCACATTCTCTTGCTAAAGTGGCCGTATTATCATGACAATTATCAGCGACAACTAACAATATATCGTCTTTTCCAAGCTGTGAAATAATAGAAGGCAAGGTATTGACAATCACAAGCTCTTCATTATGAGCAGGCATCAGAACAGCAACTCTAGAATGCCGTTGCGCTTTTTCTTCCAAGACTTCAGTCACCTCCTCCGAGGCAAGAAAAACCTGACAAGCAAACACTAATGTCGGAACGGCTAAAAAACAAGAAAGCAGAACAAATATAATATTTAAAATTTCCATAAAAACCTTTTTCAATTCATCTTAATATTTTTCATCTGCACTGTTGCTCATATCTAACGGCTCTGTACATGTTACAAATAGCTCACTAAGTTTCTTTGCTTCAACATTAATTGCATGCTGTTCAAATACACGCTGCCTTCCACGCTCTCCCATCTCAGCTAAAGTCTGAGGTGAGGATTGTAATACTATCCGCATAAAAAAAACCAAATCATCTAATGAGCTTGCAGGTACTAACCAACCATTAATACCATCCTTAACTAACTCAGGAATACCACCAACATAAGTACTGATAACAGGACGACCCAAGGCAAATGCTTCCATAATAACCACGGGTAATCCTTCCATAAAACTGGGTAACACAAAAGCTCGAGACAATGATATTTGTTCTCTCACCTGCTCACCACTTAATGATCCTGTCAACTCAATATAAGAAGAAAGACCCTGTTCAACAATATACTGCTCAATATAGCCTCTCATAGGACCATCACCGACCAAAACGAGCTTAAGCTTAAAGCCTTCAGATACAAGCTGAGACACTGCTTGCAGTAATAAGACCTGCCCTTTCTGTTCACAGAAGCGACCTACACTAACCATTCTTAATTCAGTAGGAATTGGCAACGGCATATAACCCAGAAAATCATGACCCAACCCACAATGGATAATATGTATCTTTTCCCAGTCAGCAAAATCTGCCCAACGATTTAATTGTGAGCGAGTAAAGGATGAAATGGCGGCAACAAAATAAGCATGTTTAATTTTTTCTTTAAAACCAATGCGTTCGGGCCGATCAAACTCTTCTGAACCATGCATGGTAAAACTATAACCGACCCCACTTAAAAACTTGGTAAACATAACAATATTTACTGAGTTTGTCGCAAAATGAGCATGTATATGTTTAATCCCATTCTCCTTAACCCAGCAACTCAAAACACAGGCTTCAAAAAAACAAATTAAAGTTTTCTTTAGACTATGTTCATACTGATTATTAAACTTGAGTGCAAAAAGCAATGTCTGGAAAAATCGTACTGAATTAAATAAAAACTGTTTAACGATCATTTTTATTATCTCCAATACTGAAGTTTGAGTAATAAATTGTGTGATTTCTGCTTCTGCTTTATCTGCATCATCAACAAGACTATTAATATCCGAACGAATAGCATAGCGACTGACTTTCCAACCCAGGCTCTCTACTGCCAATATCTCACGCCGAACAAATGAATGACTAACCGCTGGGTACTGATTGATAAAATATCCAATATGCATTTAATTTACCTTTCTAAAATCGTGAGTGCTTAGCGTTATTTGTATTGAATAACCAAATCCGTCTGCCTGGTAAACCTAACCCAATGAAACTTTAAAATTCCTATAAACTGAGGGATCTTAGAAACCATACATGAAGAGGCATAGAGCCACCGGTCTTTATTGGAAAACTCTCTTTTAACAGACCCAGCCCAAATTCGGGCTATATTTAGAGGGTAAATAAGTATCAACATAACAACCCAGACATTGAAAACAACCATCCCTACTATTAAAATAAAAGGTAAAAAACCACCCCATAAAATAGCACTGCGCCTCTCTCTTATCCAAGCCTCAGTTTCTTGGCCATTTTCAATTCCAAAGCCAAATTTAACACTCCGTACCCACCATTGTCGAAACGACTGCATACCTGAATCATGGACACCCATAACGGCAGAAATTACATGTAAAGACCAGCCAGCTTGAACCAGACGCGTATATAATTCAGGGTCCTCTCCCGAAATAAGGTTTTCATTAAACCCGCCCGATGAAACAAATACAGGGACGGGTATCACCCCCATTCCACCTAAATCACAGGGCTGTGCGTTCTGGGTAACTTTCCAGTGCCATTCCATATCACATAAGCGGCGATAGATATTTTTTTGATAATCTTTTTCCCTTAACTGCCCACAAAGAAAACCAACGCCAGGATGTTGTTTCAAATAGGTAAAAGCTTCAGCAAGCCACTCAATCTCTAAAGTCGTATCGCCATCTAAAAAATAAAGGTAATCAAGTTGAGGGTATTTTTCTATCAGAGCGCTAGCCCCTTCATTACGTGCCCGCGCAGCATTAACTGGCTTATCATCTGACAGCTCAAGTACTTCAACATCCAGACTCTGAGCAACTTTTACACTATTATCTTTTGACCGTGAATCAACATAAATCAAAGGCACTCCAACAGAAATGACAGAGCTTAATGTGTTATTTAAGCGTTCACCTTCGTTACGGCCAATCACCACAACACCCATTTTATCAACTAGCTGAATTGTAGTTTTATGACTCATTTACCCTTCCTGTCTATTTCAGTCTCTTTTATCGGCTTAGTTCCAAATGTAAATGTCCATATATCTCTCCAGGCATACTCTGCAACTGATGGGGGTCTATTTTGTATTATTTCCCTAACTAGATGTATCAATCGCCCTATTGTCCATAAGGTATTCGCTAAAATATAACCTGATAATCCATAGAATTTCCTAAAATAGCGAGCTCTGGATTGATAAAAAAAAGCAGGATGCCGCTCCCATTGTTTAGCCGATAAACCTTTATTTAAATGAATAATTTTCGCTCTAGGAATATGACAGACCTGCCATTCCTTTATCCAGGCACGTCGACAATAATCATTGTCTTCACTGTACATAAAATACCCATCATCCATTGCACCAATATCTTGGTACGCCTTGCCCCGTATCAATACACAAACAAAACTAAGCCAATCTACATCCTGTGCTATTTCTGTTGCAGGCAAGGATGCCACCTCTTTAACCCCAAAAAAACCCAATAGTTTTGTAAAAACACCTGTTTTAGCAGTTGTTAAAAATTCATTCCCTGGCGAGTGATTAACAAAACTGCTTATTTGAGAAGCTTCATCATCTCCCACTACTAAAGGGCCAACAACCCCTTTCTTGGAGTTTTCTTGCAAGGATTCCCACAACATTTGAACAGCTCCAGGAACAATTAATGCATCACTGTTTAACAATAAGTATGCATCAGCCTGTACCTTTTCCATCGCAAAATTATTACCATAGGAAAAACCGCCATTGTAATCAGATGCTAAAACGTCAATACGCTCCAGCGGCCAAGGTTCGGATAAAATTGCCAAGCGTAGTTCTTCCAAGGAACCATCGTTAGAAAAATTATCAACTATATAAATCCTGTCTTGTACTGGATCTAACTCAGAATAAAGCGACCTTACGGCCTCTAAACTAAGTTTTGGCGTTTTATAATTAATAATTACTGCGGCAATACGAGCCGTTACTTTCATGTAAAACAATTCCTTCCTATTATTTTAGGAATATTAATTTATATCAATTTATTGGTGTTGCTCAAAAACTATACGCTATTGCTAGCTTTAGGTTTATGGCCGTTGCTTTAGCAAAAAAAATGATTGAATTTCCTTAAGTATTTTTAGCCTAAAAAGAATAGTTATAGCCAAAAATATTGAGATACCAACACATATTTTTGCAATCAACATCAAAGTAGGTGGGAGTATCACATTAAAACTAAAAAGATAAACAGAGACAGCCATTGTTGTTGAAATCAATAATACAGGTAGTAGATCTAAAAATTGACGCATAACACCATAACCTATATACCTTCCTGTAAAATAGGCATTTAACATAAAAGCCATAACGCCATAACACACCTGGCTCCAGGCAATTCCTATAATTCCATAAGGAAGAGCCACAATTATAAAAATAATACCAATCACTTTTTTTAAAATCTCAGTTCTGAATAAAAGGCGTGAATGGCCTAATGCTTTTTGTACATTCATATTGATAATCTGTATCGGCCAAAACACTCCAGCTAAACACAAAATCTCCAGAATAGGAGCAACGGATACCCACTTATCACCAAAAAGAATCACCACAACCTCTTCTGCAGTGACCATTAACCCAGCCATAATAGGAAATGTAATAAACACCATTCCTCTTAAAGCCAATTGTGTGCCTCTTAATAGTTTTTGTTTATCTTCAGCTGCCTGAGAAAATATAGGAAATGCTACACGGGCATATATCTTCGATAATACCTCTATCGGTATTTGCTTGGTATTATCTGCACGAGTATATAGCCCTAACTCTACTACTGAATATACCTTACCAATATACAAGGTATAAATTCTGTTATATGTCACCATTAACAAATCGGCCAGCATTAAATAGCCCCCGTAGGCAAACAATTTTTTTATTGAAGACCATTTAAAAATAAACCCAGGACGCCAGCCACTCAATGCCCATAATAATGAGGTTGTCACCATACTGAATATTAATGACTGAACCGCTAATGCCCATACACCGGCTCCATAAAACGCCATTACGATTGCAGTAAACCCTGACATAAATCCTGCCGCAACACTAACTTTCATTGGTCTTTTAAAATCAAGTCGTTTAGTTAACAATACATGATGAATATTGCCTACTGTTGAAATAAAAAAAGCCACTGCCATAATTTGCATTAAAGGTACTAATATTGGGTTTTCATAAAATTTAGCAATCCAGTCAGCAGCAAGACACAATAAAATAGAGAGCAACAAGCCACTTATCACATGAAACCAAAAAACTGATGACTCATCTTCATCTGTCAAATCCTGTCTTTGAACCAGTGATGAAGATAATCCACTGTCACCAAATACACTCGCTATCTCAAAAAATATATACAATAAAGCGATTGTTCCATATTCAGCAGGGCCAAGTATACGCGCCAAAATAACAGAAATAGCAAATTGTAAACCTTGGTGAGAGAGAACATCAGCAGCACTCCAAATCATGGCTTTAATTGATTTTTTCTTTAATGATGATTTTTTTAAACTATCACTCACTGTTGTACTCTACTTAAACTATTGGTATATAAAAACAAACAGCATAGCTGTAACATTGCACAAAGATCCAAAACTTCCTTTTCATAATATTCTCCAAAAAACAGTCATATATTAGGTTTTTAGCCGATTCTGTCGTCGCTTTAATTTCAAAGTTTCCAGTCTAGCAAGTATTGCCCCTGCCAATAACCAGGTAAAAGGACTCATCGTATTATTGGGTAGCAAATCTAGTAAACTGATAGCCAGAACCAAGTTGACTGTGGCTAAAACAACACGTTCACGCTGGTTTTCTGTATACCTATACAATTTAGCACTGCGAATAACAGGAAGAGCCAATAATCCAAATTCAGCAAGCAACCCTATCCAACCAAATCTTCCAATAACTTGTATCCAACGACCATCGGTAACACTAATATCTCGTCCTGTCGAAGGGTCATAAATACGGTTGCGTCCCCAGGTTCCCCAACCAAATAGTGGCCGCTTCTCAGCTTTTTTCAACAACATGTCTTCGTTTCTTATTCTAAAGTCAAAGGACTGTGCCCTTTCAGTGCTTACTTCTGATACCAATGCACTGATTTGCTGAACTGGAAACCAACCTAATCCTCTAGTTAATGGAAAAGTCAGGGCTATCATCACTAACACTACTGCAAAACGAAACTGCAACCTGGGACTAAAAAACTTAATACAAACTCCAAGAAAACAGGCATAAATTAGAGCAGCCATACTTTTGCACAATATCAGCACCAGCATTAAATAAGCGACAATCACTCCACTAGAAAATTGTGATACGGGGGATCTTTGTATGCGCCAATATGTCACTGCCGAAACCAAGGCAGTCATGGTAAAAAAAGCCACTAGAAGGCCATGACCTAAAAAAACAACGGGCCGGAAGCCTCCTCCTCTCATTTGTTGTATAAAACTATGTGGAAAATAACCATATATCCAAGTGTGCAACTGAGGACTCAAACGCACCTCCAACAACATAGGAATTGAATACCACAAGCTAGCAATCACTAGAACCCGTAAGGTTTCTTCCAGTGCTTTCTCTGTTCTAAAAAATTGAAGACCTAGCAAAAAAGGTAAAATAAACAGTATTTGCCTTATAACTGCAGACAAGGCATCATAATAATTCATACCTGCAATATACAAAGGCCCTGATACAACGGGGTCTGTATTCAACATTGCAGTAGCAAATGGGCTCGCAATGTACACCAGTAACAACACTCTAACGGCCGCTACCTTAGGTAACAATGTCACTCGCTTACCTAGTAATACTCGACAAACCATAAAGGCTGTAAAATTAGGTAAAGTTACTTTATCCAAAGGAGGAACCATTGGTAAATCAATATTAGTGCCTACTGGAAGCAACAAATAAGCCCCTAATATCGACCACAGAGTCGCCTTAACAATGGGCATCCGCTGGTAAATGATTACAGTCACTACCAGCCAGCTAAGTAAAGCCAAGTAAGCGAACCAATTAGGGTTAATAGCGACTTCTCCTTTTTAACAGGAATTTTTTATAGCAGTTATCACAATACTGCCCTATCAATTTGCAATAGACACTCTTGTGATTAAGTTTCATATTTTCTAGCATTTAAAAAATATTATGGTACTGAGACATAATCTACAGTTACCTGGTATTTTGGGACTGAAACATAATCTACAATTGCCTGATATTTTGGTGCAGATTCAGGTGCTTGATAAGTAGACTGTAATAAACCCCAATAACCAAATTTATTATATCTGCCAATATCATAATAATGGTTCAAAACACCTACCCATTTAGCGCCATATTCTTTATAAAGGCCTTCCCACTGTTGTAGCATAACGGTATAAACATCTTTCATTCGCGGGTCTTTATTAACTTGAGCTAATTTCTTAACCAAGTCATCCCTATCATGTGGCGCAGTAACATGTGTACCACCTTCATAGACGACAAGTTGCAGCCCTCTCGCCTTGGATTGTTGTATTATTTTTCTAATTAGACCTGGGGTATGGCTATCCCCAAATAGTGTATTGATATTAGTAATCTGTGCATCGATCAATTCATCAATACCAAGATTATCCAACGACATATCCGGGTCTAAATAAAAGTAACTGGTCACAGCCCATGCATCGGCATATTCATAAGCAGCTTTCCCTTCAGTAGGCCAGTCATTGTTGGGCATTTTCCAATCCATAACTTTTATTGCCCTGTCAAGCCATGCTGTTTGAGAAGTTAGTACTCGAACTATCCGGCTTTGTTGCCGGCTTTGCCTAAGATCATTTTCTTCATAAATTCTATTGAATATCTTAAATATTTCAACTGCACGATAGTCATGCCATGCATCTGCCATAATTGTCGTACCAGCCAAATGAAGTTCGCGAGCTTTTGCTTCAGAATAATGATAACCAGGGTAGCTAAAATTCCAAGTCTCATTTGAATATTCTATATAACACTTTAAGTTTGGGTTAAGTGTGTTTTTCAATAACAATGCTAATTCTTCCACAAAATTATCATCAGCCGCCGTTGGAATATTAATCCAGGGATTTACATTAAGCGTATTAGCCAGTTTTATCATAGTTTCAAAAGCCACTCCCTTAGCAGAACTTTGTCCCAATGTTGTTGCCAGAGCACGATCTCCCCATTTTCTGTTTAAAAAATCATAAATAGTTATTGTTGGCTGCTTACCATTCGCTGAAATTTCTATCGGTGTTTTTAGATACAAGGTACGCGTTTGCCCCTCATATCGATCAATTAAAATGCGTGGCCACTTATCATCAATATTAAGCATAACAACCATATCATTAAAGACATCATCCTCAGCAGGCGCTGAAAATGGCAATAAGATACTTTGCCTGGTGTGGGAAACAGCCTCCCCCGAATAAACAAGCTTATTTTCGCTAACTTTTCCCCAGTCCAAAAATCGAATTACGTCAAAAGGCTTTAACAAGTTCAACCATTTTTCATTAAAAGGCTGTGTTTTGTAAGATGATTCATCATTAATATGCACAATATGCATATCTCTAATAGGATTATTGACATCTATTGCTGTAATTTGTATCTCAATTCCATTTTTTGGTGTTGGAACATTAAATTCAATACGCCCAGCACTTTTATTAACTATATTTTTAGCATCCCAGCTCAACTTTATTTTTCCACGCCCCTGATAAAGCAAAACATATCGCCCTGGTTGGTAAAGAGCGGTATTACTTGGCCATAATTCATCAGAACCTATATGAAAAACACTTCTAATTCTAACTAAACATCTTCTTGGTAAAAACCTAGGGTATCCTCCAGTATCTAATGGTGGTTGCTTTGAACATGGTTTATGGGTTCTTTTATTAATTACTTTCAGCCCACCAGATTGCATCAATAAATCTTTAAATGGAATGGAGGCGCTCCAGTAATTAAACGAAGAAAGATTAATTCCTATTGGGGCTTGCTTAGAAATAGCCGTTATTCCAGGCCTATTAGGTTTTAAAAATATTTTTGACTTAGCTTTGCTACGCTTTGTTACAAAACTTTTCTTACCAACTATTGAGACGGTGGAATTAATACTTTGGTCAAGGGGGGTATCCACTGTCAAAAGTTGAGTTTTTAATGGCTCTGGTTCCCATTCAACATTAAGGTAAGCACTTCCTTTAGAGTCAAAATATTCAACTTCAACTAAGTGTTTCCCTGCTCCGGGCTTAAATATAACGCTATATGCTTTACCCACCCCACCTTGCCAGTGATCAATAATTGTTTGGCCATCAAGCATAAGACGAACGCCTTCATCTGCCGCTACACGAAAACTATATTCGGTATCTAAAAAATAAAATCGCCCACGCCAGCGTGCTGAAAAATTATTTTTTGGGATTCTTCGCGCAGGACGATGGTTACCCCAATTATATTTAATTACAGGAGCTTTTCTAGATACCGTGGGCTTGCCCTTAAGGGTGCTGTTTTTATAATACTCAACACAAAACTTTTCTACAGGCACTTTACAAGCATATACCGGAACGAAAAAAACACTGAGCAGTATAACAATCAAAGTTTTGCTATAAACATCAAATTTATTCATGTTTAAGGTTCCTTATTTAGTACCGGCAATGGGGAAATCATGCTGTTATTATTAACACAATTAATTTGGCATAAACTCATCAATTAATGCTTTAGTTTGACTAATATTTCCTCTGCTGGACGCGCCAAAAACAATAGACTGAATTTTAGGAAGTTTAGCAACATACTTTATTGCCTCACGAGGAGGTATTGCACCAGAAGCTAGAACTGACATAGCAATAGGCCTAAACTGTCTTGTTGCCAAGGTTTTTTGATACAGCTCTTGACCTCCACTCATCCTAAAACCTAGTTGGTTAATGTTGGCACAAATAATAGGATTCTCTACCCCAACTTGCTCCAAAACATCCAGCAGTTTCGGCATATTCATGGTAATAAATCCAGGCTCTGCATTATATTTAAGCTTAATATGATCGGCAAAAATACGAAAAGCATCCTTCATTCCCAAGCCTAACAAAAAGTCAGTCACCACATTTTGTAAAAAGATAACGGGGGTAGAAAGCCCTTCAAACATTTTCATTTCCGCATCAATCAATAATGTTGCCATACCATCAATCTCCTTTTTAGCAACAGAACTGCCCCCTCTTATTACAGCATCAATAAGGCCATCGTTAGGCAGGAATTTTTTAATTGCACCTAAAATACCTTCATCAGTTACTGCATTAGCATATTTATGCGCATAGGGCATCCCAGGATAAAATTTATAATCTGGGTATCGGTCTGCATTAGCTCTAAAATAATCACAAATTTCGCTGGTTTTGTCATGTGTGGTACACATAAAAGTCTTTATACCTTGCTCATACGCCATATCCAACACATCAATCATTGCCTGGGTATCACGAAAACGCATACTTTGAGCCCGTGATTTTTCTTCAGACATGTGATTCACGCCAAAAAACTGGTTGTCACCAAATAAAACTTTATCCATTTTGATTTGTTTACCTTAATATTAATGAAGATTATTCAAGATTTTCCTGTTAGCCGTTGCCACAAGGGAGTATTTGACTTTTGCTGATAGCTTTCATCATTAATAACATCCTCTTGAACTCTTTCGCTGTCAATGATGAGCATTCGCATAACTTTATCAGTCTGTAAAGCACTCTGAAAAGAGTTAATATTTTCAGTTTGTTTTGATTTGATGCATTGCACAAAATAATCAAGTTGCCCTGAATATTCTTCCCCTCTAACATAAAACCAAACAGGGCTGCTCAACTCTGTGGTATAACGAATATTCCAACCAGGAATATAGCCAGCAGGTAATTCTTCGCCTGCTCTTGCAAATAATTTACACTCTTGCCTATCAACCTGAATTTTTCCTCGGCTACCTGAGAGGGTAATTATTGTTGTCATTCTGCGATAAGATTCATCACTCCAGTTAACAGATAGTTGACCGCTGATTCCATTGGCAAATCGTAAAGTGGCATATATTTCATCTTCCGAATCCATGGAGAAAATTTTGTTAAGTACCGTCCCTCCCACTGAGTTAGGCATTCCAAATAACCAGTTCACAATATTAATCGGGTGAGCAGCATAATCATAAAGACAACCCCCGCCTTCACTACGCTGGTTACGCCAACTCTTGCCTGAAGGCTTAAGCACCACAGGGCCATAAGCTTCCGCTTTAACATGCGTAACATCACCAATAACACCCGCATCTAATAAGCGTTTGGCTTCTTGAAATGCTCCCACAAAGCGGTAATGATAGCCTACCTGATTAACCAGCCCTTTTTGTTCAGCAAGTTTGGTCAGTTCAATTCCCTCATCTATATCAAGGCAGAAAGGCTTTTCACAAAAAACATGAAGATTATGCTCCAAAGCCTCTCTCACCATTGGGCCATGAAGTTTTGATGGTGTAGCAATAATCACAGCATCAAGATCTTCAGCTGCAAGCATTTTTGTATAGTTGGTATAAACATTAATACCGGTATACTTTCCAAGTATATCTAATACAAAACGACTACTGTCACAAACAGCTATCAGCTCTACATCAGGGTGCATATTAATAATCGACTGGTGGGATAGTCCCATTTTCCCAAGTCCAACGAGGGCAATTTTAACCATAATGGATTTTCTTTTCCTATCTATGTTACATAGTGGTACGGGTTCCAACGGGAACCTTTAAACCGTAAATTGTTTATTAGTCTGATTGAAACAGGCGACTATTTAAGGAACGCACACGGAATAACAGCTAAGAAAATCAAAGCTGTTAATCATGACCTCTTGATCAATAATTCTTTAAAAAACATCGGAAAAAACAATGGAAACCGCAAAACTGTCCTTCTCCAATATTGGCCTGGACTCATACACAGTCGCCACAACCACTCCATGCCTAAATCTACAGTCCACTTAGGTGATCTTTGTATTTTTCCTGCAGCGAAATCAATAACTCCACCAAAACATAAAGCCATACCAATATCTAATTTATCAATATTCGCTGAAATCCAGCGTTCCTGTTTTGGAATACCCATACCGAGTAGCAAAATATCAGGTTTTCGCTGATTACAAAATTCCACCATTTTATTTGAGCTTTTTGCAGAAAATTCATCTTCCATAGGAGGACAGTATGCCCCTATAATTTTAAGCTTAGGATAACTCACTAATAACCGACGAGTAGCTTCATCGGCAACACCTTCGGCAGCCCCCATAAGAGCCATTGTTAAACCCTGTTTTTCTGCTCGTTCACAAATTAATGGAAATACATCTGACCCCGCCACTCGCTCAGGAAGTCCTTCCTTTTCTAATCGCTTACTTGCCCAGACAATAGGCCACCCATCAACAAATGAAAGTGTGGCTTTGTTAAAAAGTTCTGTAAGGCTCGGGTCAAAAGGTAGTAGTGTCAACATATTTACATTAGGGGTTATTACAAAACCTCGTTGACAATCTTTTGCTGCCTTAATCACCATATCAGCTGCTTCAGCCAAGGTTGTTCGATTAAAACGTATTCCAAATAACTGAAGTGTTTTATGAGATACAGTCGAATCTTGCTCTAATTCTTGTGTTGAGAAATTCATAGGTTCCTATTCAAATTAATTACGTATGATTTATAAAAAAATAACAGTCTATTTATTTACCCTACTATTTTTCAGGTAATTGTATTTATAAGGCGCTACCTCAGCTCCTTTCGCCTTATTCAAAACCATTCCTGCAAGATTTGTTTCTTCCAATATAGCAAGAGATCTATTCACCTCTTCAGGAGTAGACATACCATCTTCTATAACGAGTAAAGCTGCATCAAAGTGAGGCATAAATAATACTGCATCATCCGAAGTTAACAACGGTGGCAAATCAAATAAAATGATACGAGATTGATACCTATTTTTAAGCTCTTGTACTAAAGAACTCATTTTAGGTAAGGATAAAAGCTCTGAAGATGATTCGCTAGTATCTCTACCAGGTAACACGACCAAACGATCAAACCCCGGGTTAACCAGCATATCTTCAACAGAAACATTAGAATGGAGGTAGTCAAGCAAACCTTTTTCAACCTCTAAACCAAACTGCCAAGCGACTCCTGGGTTACGTAAATCAGCATCAACAACCAACACTGTCTGATTGACCTCCATGGCTAAAGCAATTGCAAGATTGGCTGTTACAAAAGTTTTTCCACAATCAGCCGTTGGGGCAACAACTGCAATACTGCTCCAGTCTTTTTCTCGCAATTGCCTCAATATATTGGTGCGAAGTTGACGAAATACACTTGTATGAGGATCATTCTTTAACCCCATCACCAAACGCCGATCCTGCATAAGCCCCCTTGAAACAGAAGTTTTACGAGTACGAGTGTAATGTATTGGTGGAAATACCTGAGTCTGTTCAATATTAATAGTCAAGGTTTTATCCCAATAAGTAAAAAGTTATCTACCCTATTTTTTGTGTAACAAATGGCTATTTTGATCATAGTCGTCCCAATTTTATTATGATTTTTGTCCATATAATTTCCAGTGGCATCACAAAAAAATGAATTATTGCAATAGTAACAATGAGTAATACAATTGAAACAATTATCATTAATTTCTTACCTCGACTACGCAGTGCTTTATCCAATGGTGTTTCAATATAAGGGATAACAACAATAGGCTGCATACCCGTATGACGTTCCAGGGCCTTTGCTCCACGAATCACTTCATGCATTAGTTCCAGTAATATGACGAGCCCAAAACCAACACCCAAACCTAAGCCAAATCCCATAAGGGTAACTTTCTTCCTATTAGGTTTTTCAGGTTTTTCAGGTGCTATAGGTGGCTCAATAAGTGTAAAAGTCTCACCTTTTTGCTCTTCTTCCAAAGTCTGAGCTAGTTTTGCAACTCTATATTTTGACTCCATTTCTGCATATTTATTAAGGCTCGTTTTACGTATTCTTTGCAAGTCGTAGTAGTCCTTTTCTACCAAAGGTGTTTTATCAATACTTTCCTGTAGTTCCTGAATTTTTTTCTGTAAATCTTGTTTAGACTCAGATAAAAAATCTATTTTATGTTGTGTACTACGAAGCTGACTGCTTAAAGTAATATAAAGTGCGCTTCCTTGCTCCTCCTCTTTTACAGAGCTGTTGTCTTGGCTCTCTGCTTTAAGCAAACCCTTAGTTAATTTACTGACTCTTTGTTGTTGTTTAATAACATCAGGATGATTCTCCGAGTATTTATCAGTTAACAAAACAAGTTCTTTTTCAGCCTGCTTTAGTTCTTTACTAGCATCTAACTCAGAAAGTTCACCGGTAAAACCAGGTTCCATATTCTCAATTTGACGCTTTACTCGTAACGTATCAGGGTGTTTAGCTGTGTAAAGTGAGCTAAAATGAATATATTGTGCTTTTAACGAACGAAGTTGAGCAGCCTTGCTAAGTGGTTTATTTGCTTGAGTCGAAGAATCTTCCCCAGCATCCGATTCAGCTCTGATAAGAGAATCAGTCAAATAAATCAGACGATCTTTGGCAATTCGAATATCACTGTCTGCTTGTCGAAGCGACTCCTTTGCTCGGTCAAGAGATAAAAGATTACTCTGCAACATTTCTGGCAAACTATTCCCACTTTTGGCCTTAAAGTCCATTATTTTAGTTTCAATTTTTTCAATCTCTAGCTTGATCTTATCGGCTTCAGTTTTAATAAAATCTGTTGTTTTTGCAGCTTGCTGAGAACGAACCCTGGTATTTTCATTTAAAAATAAACTCACTAATTCATTAGCAACCCCTTGTGCTACAACAGGGTTTCGATCATTAAAGGCAATTGAAAATGCAATAGTTGCTTTACCTACCCCACCTCCTCGTGGGTCCCTAACATCTGCCGAAATCATATTTATTTCAGCATCTTGTTGAAAATTCTCAACCAGCTCACTAGGTACTAATTTATTTCTTTTATCAAGATAAATTTTATGTTTTTGAATAATGGATAATATGCGATCACGCGTCATCACTCGTTGTTTAATTAGTTGTATTCGTTTATCTGCAAAGTCAGTAATCGTCGTTGCAACCATACTTTGAGGAATTTGTTGGCTCTCAATCAAAATAGTAGCTGATGAGCGATAAACAGGCGGCAATTTCATTGCCAATACAATGCCCAAAAAACCTACCAGCAAAAAAGAGATAATTAATACATTTCGACGTCTACTAATGACTTCTATATATTCAGCAAGTGTCTTGCCTTGTTCTTCTTGTTCCATAAATATTTAGTCAGCCAGCTTAGCGAAAAATGCGCAAGCCATCCCAGTTGTAATTAAGGTTAATCATTACCGTATTAGAGTCTGTAATACTTCTCTGAATATTAGTAACTTGAGTGATTCCTGAACTAGTAAATTCTTGTCGTCGGTATCGGTAACTCGTTGATAAACGCCACTCTTTGTCAATATCCCATACAAGACCAATAGTTGCTGTGTAATAAGTTCTATCAGAACTAATTTGAAATGCACTCTGACCAATTGATTTATTTTTGGTCATTGAACCATCAATATTAAATGCCCATTGCCGACTGATTTCATAAGAAAAATTTACATTAACCGTGCTGTACTCAATTATCTGCCCCGATGCACTAGGGCTATTTCTTCGAGTGTAATCTAAAGCATAATTTATCCGACGATCACTATAGCCCAAACCGAAATTAAAAAGTTCTGTTCGGAGTAGTGAGCTATTACGACTATTATTTACATTTGAATTAGATGGGCTTTGCACCCAGTTCAAACCAGCCCCCATATTAACCGACCACATACGCGTAATATTGTATCCACCAGATAGTTGAAATCCGTATGAGTTTTGAGTAGAAATATTAGCTGAATTACCAAACTCACTACGTGAAAAAAACAGACTTGCAGCAGAGTTTAATCGTCGATTCCATGAATGATTCTCAGAGATATTTAAGCTATATATTTTGTTATCTTGAAAATTTGAATTAACAGTCCCTGTACTCGTACTGGAATATACCGTTTGTGAATAACTGGGGCTAATACTAACTCTATCTAACCCAGACCACTGCCAACTCCATGAAGGTGATAGGTTATAAGCCTCCGATTGAGTATCGGGAACAATAATACCTGTATCAGAAAGTTGATCTGAATAAGAACAACTTTTGGAATAATTACCTGCAACAGAAAAAATACTTGTTTTTTGTTGATATTGCTGATCTGCATTCAGAGAGAAGGCATCACAGTCCCACTGTTTATCATCATAACGACGAATATCACCACGTCCAGTAACACTAGCATTCATAACCGAGGTATTCCATTCAAAACCAAAAACAGGTTTTAACAAATACCCGAAAACAGAAGATGAATCAACATTCATATTAATATTATCATCGTACTCAATACTCTGCTCTAGAGCACCGGTGAGCTTCCATTCGTCAGCAACAGCTAAACGCATGTTGGTACTCCATAGCAAGCAGGCAAGCAAAAACACTCCATATTTAGACATGTCAGTAGCACTAACATCAAGGAACAATTATGGTATCTTCGCTTTGTAATAAGATATTTGTGTCTAAGTTCTCCCCATCTTCAATATCATCATATTCAAAAGGGATTGAAATGGATTTACCTTCAGCAGTTTCTCGTAAAATACGAATATTATTTCTTGATGCATAAGGGGTTAAGCCCCCAGCCATACTAAGCACTTGCATAACCTTTAAATTCTTTGTCATCATGTAAGGCCCAGGTCTGGCTACTTCACCAATAACATAGATTTCATTCCCTTCCACAGTAAGAAGCGAAACAAGAACTTCTGGTCCTTGGATATATTCTTCAAGCTGTTCTTCTAAAAGTGTTTGCAACTCTTCTACCGTTTTTCCCGCAACGGAAACAGTACCCACTATTGGAAAGCTAATAGTCCCATCAGGCAACACCAACACATCGGCATTCAAGTCATCTTCTTTCCAAACTGTAATTTTTAATTTATCTCCTTTGTTTATCTGATAACCATTATCAGCAGCCAGTGCTGGATTAATAGCCAGATGACATAAAAGTAGCAAAGTCACTACCCCGTAACGAACTACAGAAATGACAGAAAACAAAAACATCAAGACTAACTTTAAGACTGTAAACAATTGCATATTCCTAATTATTACTAACCAACAACAAACCCAAACTAATTTTTGGAAATATGTTTCTTTAATTAGTAGCTGACTCATTAGCAACTAAAAGCATTTTAATTAGCATTATCTATGCCATAAATATAAGTAATTGTTTTGTATTGCATTAGTTCATTAAAAATCCAGCTTATCCATCACTATAAATAAGTGATATGCCACACTATGTGTCATATCACTCAACTTCCATATCAAAAGTATTTCTCTTCGTTGTAGAAAATAGCTTTTTTATGGTTAAAGTTTCGGGGTTCAAAAAAACAAATACTTATTGAGCCTCTTGCAAAACTGTACAATAATTGATCATTTTTTGATTTATATGTAGTGTTTTTTAAAAAAATATAACACAATATATGGTGCTAAATTGGATATTAATTAGTTTTGCAAGAGGCTCTTATTGATTAACCAATAAAATATCGACTTAAATTAATTCTACCCAGGTACTTATGGAAGCAAAATTTCTTTATGTTTCATAAAATCTCCTGATTACTCATAAGTTTCCGCTAAATATGAGGATGAATTGCTGTTGCTCATAGCCCTCCCTTGCTGCAATGTCATTCGTTTAAGAAAGCATAATTAATTCAAATGAATATGTTGTTTTTTTAATGTTATTTATAGGGGTTGAGTTTTTTGGTTTATTATGAATCAAGGGTTTACGAAATCAAAGGATAAAGTTATTTATACATTCTTGTAACTTCTCATTATCCACTGGCAGCGGCCGCACGGATGACTTCCGATAACGGCG
>CAYYNM010000024.1:0-23554 GCA_964472945.1 uncultured Methylomarinum sp.
GTTTTCCTGTCTTCTTAACTGAATATGGCTGAGCCTTAAACGAATGACATTGGATTTGTGAGGGGGCAGTCGGGTAACTGGCTGTCCTACCTCGATCACGTTCCTAAGGGAGCATAAACCCACGAATAGTGAAAAATAAAAATGCAGCGAGTAGGCCTGATAGGGGGACAGTAACTACCCATGCCGTTGCAATTTTATATAAGTGAGAGCGCTTTACCAGTTCTTGTTTATAGGCTTTATTTAGACTTTTTCGTTCTTTATTTGTGATGGGCGATGTATTTTTTGTTGCTTTAAGCTCTGATAAAATTTTAGCTTTAGCTTCGATTGAAGCCTCCTGGTAATGCTTTAAAAGTTGCTCAACTTTTTCAGGGTCTGCATTTTCATGATGCTCTCTAATGGCATTGATTCTTTTGGCATTACTGTTTTTTAAGTATTCTCGTAAAAAACCAACACCAAAAATGGCACCAACAGCGATATGGGTTGAGCTAACTGGAAGCCCTAACTGGCTAGCAATAATAACAGTGATAGACGCTGACATGGCAACACAGAAGGCGCGCATTTTATCAAGTTCGGTAATGCCACTTCCTACGGTACGAATAAGTTTTGGCCCATATAAAGCAAGACCAATGGATATACCTAATGCACCTACTAGCATTACCCATAAAGGAATGCTTGCTTTAGGTGAAATACTTGAGTGAATTATGGCATCATTAATGGCGGCTAGAGGACCAATTGCATTGGCAACATCATTTGCACCATGAGCAAAACTGAGTAGTGCGGCAGAAAAAATCAAAGGTATCGTAAATAAAGTATTAACACTGGCTTTTGAATTTTCCAGTTTATTTGCCGTATTTTTAAGAAAAGGAGTAGTGATAAAAAATATGCAAATAGCAACGGCTAAGCCGATACCTCCCGCCATGACAATATCTAACTTCCATATATGTTTTAGACCTTTCATTATTAAATAAGTAGAAAAAGCCCAGACCATTAATGCAACCAGTAAAGGAACGACACGATTGGCCGCTGCAATTTTATCTTCTTTATAAGTAACGGTTCTTTTAATTAAATAAAGAAAAGAAGCTGCTATGACACCTCCGAAGATGGGAGAAATAACCCAGCTTGCAGCAATTTTACCAAACACAGCCCAGTTAGCTACACCAAAGCCACCAGCAGCAATACCCGCACCCAATACGCCGCCGACAATTGAATGCGTTGTTGATACAGGGGCATTTAATGCAGTTGCAATATTAAGCCAAATGGCTGCAGCTAATAAAGCAGCCATCATTAACCAAATAAAAGTATCTGTATCTGTGATAGTTGCTGGGTCAATAATGCCTTTTTTTATGGTGCTAACAACATCTCCACCAGCAATTAATGCGCCTGCAGACTCAAACACAGCTGCGATAATAATGGCTCCAAATAAGGAAACCGCTTGAGAACCAACAGCAGGACCAACATTATTGGCAACATCGTTCGCTCCTATATTGAGTGCCATATAGGCACCAAAGGCAGCGGCTGTGATTAAAATATGATTCCCCGACTCTGGCATTATAAAAGCAGAGACAAAATAAGCGACGACTAAGATAAAAGTAAATGCGAAGAGTGCTTTAAACAAGTCTTGATTTAAAAGAGAGAGGTTTTGTACATTTTTGCTATTCATTATACTGTTCCAAGCATATTTTTTAATGTCGTTAATTATGTCAAACATTACAAACTTGTTACAGTTTTATTACATTTATATTACCAGGCTATTTATAGATGTACGATGAGATAGGGAGGTGCGGTGGATAAACTTTTTATATAGAGGATATTTGCTTGTTGTAATTATGCTTGGGTGTGATTAAAGGTGAAGTAAATATGAGCTATATTACTGTAGAGCGGACTTCAGTCCGCTTTACAGGTATTATTTATTTTATACTTCACTTTTAATCTCACCCATTATGCTTGCCTTACTTGCAATTACAACCGTTTTCCTATATTTTAGTGGATTGTCCAAAGGCTAGGGGTGCTGGTAAAACCAGCTGAGAAAAACCCTTTGAACCTGAATCCGGCTAATACCGGCGTAGGAAAGCCAAGATTTTCCTGCGCTTGAGCCCTTATAATTCTGGAGCTATCCATGAGTGCTGTTCGTAAAGATATATCTGCTATTGAATCTAGTAGTGTAAAAATTGATTCATATCCCGCATCTGAAAAAATCTATGTCGAAGGAAGTCGTCCTGATATACAAGTGCCTATGCGTAAAATCAGCTTATCTGATACGCCAGTGCATTTCGGAATAGAAACAAATGGTCCTCTTTATGTATATGATACTTCTGGGATTTATACGGATCCTAATGTAGAAGTCGACTTGCAACAAGGGCTGGCACCTATCCGTGAAGCATGGATTAATGAAAGAAATGATACCGTGGCACTGGACGGACCCAGTTCGGAATTTGGACAGGAGCGATTAGCAGATCCAGCAACAGCAGATATGCGTTTTGAGCATATTCGGAAACCTCGTAAAGCAAAAGTGGGTAAAAATGTTAGTCAAATGCATTATGCTCGTCAAGGCATTATTACTCCAGAGATGGAATATATTGCTATTCGTGAGAACCAGAATATGGAAAAAATGCGTGAACTTTATAAAGGTCAGCATCCAGGTCAACGGTTTGGTGCAGAGATTCCAGAAAGTATTACGCCAGAGTTTGTACGCTCTGAAGTAGCCAGAGGCCGCGCAATTATTCCAGCAAACATTAACCATCCAGAAATTGAGCCAATGATTATCGGGCGTAATTTCTTGGTAAAAATTAATGGTAACTTAGGTAATTCAGCAGTTACTTCATCAATTGAAGAAGAAGTTGAAAAAATGTTGTGGGGTATCCGCTGGGGTGGTGACACCATTATGGATTTATCCACAGGTAAAAATATTCATGAAACACGCGAATGGATCTTGCGTAACTCACCGGTTCCTATTGGTACAGTGCCTATTTACCAAGCATTAGAAAAAGTAGAGGGTAAAGCTGAAGATTTAACTTGGGAGATTTTCCGAGATACATTAATTGAGCAAGCAGAACAGGGGGTGGATTACTTTACGATTCATGCTGGCGTCCGTTTACACCATGTGCCGATGACAGCAAAACGGATGACAGGGATAGTGTCGCGTGGAGGCTCAATTATGGCTAAATGGTGTTTAGCGCACCACACAGAAAGCTTTTTGTACACACATTTTGAAGACATCTGCGAAATTATGAAAGCCTATGATGTATCATTCTCATTAGGTGATGGTTTACGCCCCGGCTCTATTTATGATGCTAACGATGAAGCACAGTTTGCTGAATTGGAAACTTTAGGTGAATTGACTAAAATAGCCTGGAAACATGATGTACAAACCATGATTGAAGGTCCAGGGCATGTGCCACTGCATATGATTGAAGTCAATATGACAAAACAGTTAGAAGACTGTGATGAGGCACCTTTTTATACTTTAGGGCCTTTGACGACTGATATTGCACCTGGGTATGATCATATTACGTCTGTGATTGGCGCGGCAAATATAGGTTGGTACGGTTGTGCCATGCTTTGCTATGTCACGCAAAAAGAGCATTTAGGCTTACCTAATAAAGAAGATGTGCGCGAAGGTATTGTGACCTATAAAATTGCTGCGCATGCGGCTGATTTGGCAAAAGGTCACCCAGGTGCGCAAGCGCGTGATAATGCTATGTCTAAAGCACGTTTTGAATTCCGTTGGGAAGATCAATTTAATATTGCCTTAGATCCAGAAAAAGCACGTTCATTTCATGATGAGACGTTACCAAAAGATTCAGCAAAAATTGCTCACTTCTGTTCTATGTGTGGACCACACTTCTGTTCCATGAAAATTTCTCAAGATGTACGTGAATATGCGAAAGAGAAAGGTATTGCAGACGAAGAAGCTTTACAAAAAGGAATGGATGAAAAATCACAGCAATTTTTAGATGAAGGTGCTGAGGTTTATCATAAAGTTTAAGCTGAAAGTATTTATAACACTATATTTAATTGGGGTTGTTTTTGTCGACCCTAACTAATAAAAAAGCAACTCAAATAATTTAAAGCTGTTTTTCAGTATTTGATTTTATTGTCTTGGTAGACTATTTTTATGGTTAATGCTTGTAATGGCGATAATGAAGATAATGAAGTCAATTATGAATGCTTATAAACTCAAATATTTTGGCTTATTGTTGTTCATATTGACAAGCAATAGTTTTGCCGCAAAAAAACTAGCTTGTGACGAATTTTCTGCACCTGAGGGTAATGTCGAGAACTTTGGGCTTGCAGAGTTGATGGAAGTCCCTATTATTAAAAATGCCTCACAAGAGGCTGAATGTCTAAAAAGTGCTGCCAGTATTGTCAGTATTATCAGTGGTGATGACCTATTAAATATGGGTGCCCGTGATTTAATTGATGCTTTGGAGTTGATTCCTGGTTTTAATTTTGGCGGTATTGTTTTTAATACGGTTGGGCTTGGTGTTCGTGGTGTGCAATCGGATGAGGGGAAACTGTCAGTTCTGCTGGATGGTATTATGCTGACTGAACAACGTTTTGGTACTACGGTGTTTGGGAGTCATTTTCCGGTTGAGCAGATTGACCGGATTGAAATTATTCGTGGGCCTGGATCTATCTTACATGGAAATTTTGCTGAACTTGGGGTGATTAATATTATTACCAAACAGGGGCATCAGCTTAATGGTGGCACGGTCAGTGGTAGTTACGGTCATTTTCAAAGAGGTGAAGCCAGTAAGGATAGTGTTATCACATTAGGTAAACAGTGGGATGATTTTGAGACCAGTTTTTACGGTAAATTTAATGAAAGTCATCGTAGTGACCGGATTTACCATGATACTACTGGAAATAGCTTTGATATGGCTAAGAATAATAAACTCAATTCATTGCTAGGGAATTTTAAATTACGTTATAAGAATTTGAATGTACAGTTTTTGGTGGATGAATATTCGGTTGAGAGCCGAGATTTTTTTGCTGGAAATATTACCGCCCCTGACCGCTATTTTCGAACACGTTTTTCAACATACGCTACAAAGTTAAGTTATCAATATTTATTTGATAATAATTTTAAAATTGATACTGGTTTTGATTTTTCTCATCAAACACCCTGGCAACGGACTCTAATTAAGACTACTGGGCAGGCAGAGCAATTACGGGAAAAAGTATCCCTTAATAGCTATAATTTTGATATTAAAGGGACTTATTCAGCTGAAGCAGGACATTATCTAGTTTTAGGGAATAGTTTTCAGTTTCAAGACTATCAACATCCTAAGTCGAGTTTTAAGGGGGATTTACCAATATTTGCCAATTATAGTGCTTATGCGGAGGCCGTTTACAAAACAAAATGGGTTAATATTCTCGGTGGCTTGAGGTTTGACTGGTACAGTGAATATAAAACCAACCTCTCACCACGCTTGGCTTTGACTAAAAAAATAGGCGGCTTTCATTATAAGGCACTTTATAGTCAAGCTTTTCATGCGCCTGTGGGTGGGAATTATCAACTTAATGCAGAATATAACCAAACAAATACAATAAATAAAACCATTGACCAGTTAATTCCTGAAAAAACCTATAGTTACGAACTTGAATTAGGTTATCAGTTTGCGCGTAATTTAGGCTTTACGACTAACTTTTTTTATAATCAAATTGATAATTTTTTTGTGTATACTGCCGATCAAAATCTGGATGATTTTTATACAAACGAAGATAGGCTTTCCACTTGGGGTGCTGAAGCTACGCTTAATTACCAGAGTACTGACTGGGGCGTGTTAAAGGTTAATTATGGATTTTATCAAGCGCTAGAAGATTCTTCTGCAGCATTTAAAGCAAAAGATTCGAATAATAATATTGTTCATAAAAATATAAATATCAGTTTTCCAACACATAAAGTGTCGTTAAACCATACCTTTGCTATAACTAAAGCATTATCTTTTAACCATACCTTGATTTTTTCCAGTGACCGTTATGGTTATACTGGGAGTGCTTTGGTTCATTATGCTCCAAGCTGGATATATAATACTTATTTTCGGTATCAGAATCCTTTATTCAAAGGGTTGGAGTTTGGACTGGGGCTATATGATGTTTTTAATGAACGGTATGAATATGTTCAACAAATTAATACGGGGCATCCTGCTTTACCCGGTAAGACGCGAGAACTCAGATTAAAAATAAGCTATTCATTTTGACATAATGGACCCGCAAAGCTTTTCAATTATGTGTAATCAAAGAAGAGGTGTGAAAATCGATAACTCTAATGGAGTAAACTATCTGGGTCAATTGTTAATTTTTCTGGCAACTCACTATGGATGTTGTTAAAATGAGCGAGAAGGATTGCTTTGAAGTTGATTGTTTTTTTCAATTAAGATCTACTTTTCTCTTGGCTGGGTGAATGAGAAAATTCGTTAAGCAAAAAGTTATTTTTATTCTACTGATGGCCTGTATGACCCCTTCAGTCAGTTTTGCTACGGATGTTGATTTTGAATATAAACTTAAAGCATTATATATTACTCGCTTAGCTGATTTTATTATCTGGCCTGATACTGCTAACAGAAAGACTTTCAAAATTTGTATTGATGCGACGGATAAAGTGGCTGCTCAGTTAAAAGCGTTAGATATTAAGCGTATTCTAAACCGGAAGCTTGAGCTAGTTGATAAGCCTGGTAGTTTAGTTATAAAACAGTGTGATTTTTTGTACCTTTCAGCGGGCAAGGTTGCGCCTTTATTAGAGAATACTGCTGTCTTTACCCTGAGTAGTCACCCAGGTTTTGCTGAGCAAGGGGGGATGATCGAGTTTTATCTGGATCAAACTAAAGTGAGAATGAAAGTTAATTTAAAGGCAGTGAATAAAGCCGGTATTAAATTAAGTTCCAAATTAGAAAGGTTACTAAAAGTGGCTGTGCCTCTGGAAGAAGATGATTAAATCACTTTTCCAAAACTCAACATCAATTAAACATAAATTAATGATGGTTACATCACTAGCCATGGGTGTTTCATTATTTTTTGTGCTTATTATTTTTATCGCTTTAAACTCAGAAAATGAATGGACAAAATTAAATACACGTTTAGCCATTCAGGCTGAAATTATTGCTAACAATAGTGCTAGTACGATTCTTTTTGATGATTCTGCCGCTGCTGAAGAAATACTAGCGGCTTTAAAGGCTGATAAAAGTATAATTAAAGCAAATATTTTAACGCCTTCGGCAAAAAATTTTGCAACGTATAAAAACTTAATAGCTAATTCTGATATTCAAATAAACGGGGCCTCTATCCCTTTGGGTAAATGGTTTACGAGACATGTTTTAATTGAGCATGCTATTGATTATCAAGGTAAAGAAATTGGTATCGTTTATATTACAGTCAGTTTAAATGATCTGTATCGGCATAATTTAAAGTATGTTGTGGTCGCCATGATGATTTCATTAATGGCAATGATTTTAACCATGATACTGTCCAATATATTGCTAAAACGGGCTGTTGAGCCTATTTTAAAGTTAAATAATACAGCAAAGAAAGTGACTCATCTAAGTAGTTATACGGTTAGAGCTGAAGTTTTGTCAAAAGACGAAATTGGTGATTTAACGGCTAGTTTTAATGAAATGCTCGATGAAATTCAGCGTAAAGACAAAGTATTGGAGCATACCGTCGCTGAGCGAACAGCTGAATTAATACAGCTTAATCAAAAATTAAACCATCAGGCTACACATGACTCGCTGACTGGATTGGCAAATAGACTGCTCTTTAATGACCGCTTACAACAAGTGCTGAGTCATGCGCAGCGAGTGGGAAGTAAGGTGGCCTTGCTGTATTTTGACTTAGATCATTTTAAGGCGATTAATGACACTTTTGGACATGATACAGGAGATAAGTTGTTAATTGCGGTTACTGAAAGAATAAACGCCTTGCTTCGAGAAGATGATACCTTATGTCGAGTGGGGGGGGATGAGTTTACCCTGATTTTAAGTGCTATTGAATCATTTTCTGACAGTGAGAGGGTGGCGCAAAAAATGTTGATGGCCTTCTCAGATCCTTTTTTCTGTAATCAACATGAGTTGTCTGTTTCAAGCAGTATTGGGATTAGTTTATATCCAGAGCATAGTCAGTCAGCAAAGCAGTTAAAACAGTTTGCAGATATTGCAATGTATCAGTCTAAGCAGGCTGGACGTAATAATTATTGTTTTTTTATAGCAGAAATGTATAAAGAAAATATGCAAACTATGGATTATAGAGTCTTACTAAAAAGGCAACTTAAGACCGCTATTGAAAATTCTGAATTGCAAATTTTTTATCAGCCTCAAGTCAATATGCAGGGCAAAATTATTGCTGTAGAAGCCTTATTGCGTTGGCAGAATGCTGAAAATAAAATGATTTCACCTGAAGTTTTTATTCCTTTGGCAGAAGAAGCTGGTTTGATTCAAGGCCTGGAAGAATGGGCCTTTACTGAAGTTTGTCAAGACTATGTAAAATGGAAAGATGCCGGCTTAGCAGAGATAACAATATCGTTAAATATTTCTGGCTATAGATTGCGTCAACAGAATTTTAAGCAATTTATTGTGAACACTTTACAGAGCCTAGGCTTAAAAGCTGATTTTCTTATCTTTGAAATTGCAGAAAAGGACATTATGCAAAATATTCAGGAAACAGAGAAAGTATTAAATCAGCTCCATCAAATGGGCATCAGTTTTGCTATAGATCATTTTGGAGCGGGTTACACTTCTCTAAACTATTTAGAACAGTTACCGATTGATACATTTAAAATTGATACTCAGTTTATTTGGCAACTTTCTGCTACTGAAGGTTCAGGTTCTATTGTTCGGGCGATTATAAACCTGGCGGAAAGCTTGAATAAATCAGTCGTTGCAATAGGGGTTGAAAAAGAGTCTCAGGCAAATTATTTAGCAGGTTTGAATTGTCAGTCCATGCAAGGGTATTTATTTTCAAAACCTGTATCACAAGCAGAGATTAGCAAAATGTTAATCAACACTGTCTGTTTAATGACTAACAAATAAATGTCAGATTAGCGATGAAATTGTTTTCCAGTCAATCGACTTTACGAAGTAGACTCATTATAGTTATTATGCTCTGTTGTTCGATTGCATTGTTACTTAATACTGGCTTTATTTTTGGGGTAAATTCTATTGATTTTAAAAAAAACAAAGTGATCAGGCTCTTTATCTTGGCGGATGTGCTGGCTAAAAATAGTACAGCCGCCCTAAAATTTTCAGATAAAAAAACAGCACTAGAAATTTTACGATCAGCTGTAGCGGATAATTCAATTAATCATGTGGCTTTATTGGATGAGCAGTGTCAATTATTTGAAGAATATAGCAATAGTTTTGATAAAAATATTGAGCTATTAGAAGTAACATTTGTTTGTGATGGGAAGCGTAATTATTTTTACAGTTCGGATTATTTATATTTATCTGTTCCTGTAATGCTAGAACAGGAACAGATAGGAACACTGAGTATTAAGAGTAATTTAAAAGATTTAATTAAATTAGTTAACAGGCAGGTACAGGTTCTCTCGGTTTTATTTTTATTGACATTGATGATTGCATTTTTATTAACTTTTAAGTTGCAAATGATATTTCTAACACCGATAAAAGATTTACTATCGGCTATCAGGCATATTACTGAACATAAAGACTATTCAGTACAGGTGGAGTCACGCACTAATGATGAGCTAGCTATACTGGCTGATGAATTTAATGACATGATTGCCAAGATCAGTCAGCATGATAAGTTGTTAAGCAACCAAAATCAGATACTTGAACAAAAAGTTGATCGCCGTACATATCAGTTGCAGGAAAACCTTAAACAGCTTAAGAAAGCTAAAGAAACTGCGGAAGTAGCCAGTCAGGCAAAATCAGATTTTCTTTCGCATATGAGCCATGATTTGAGAACACCGCTTAATAGTTTATTAGGCTATATTCAAGTATTGCAGCGTAAAAAGGATTTCCCGGCTAAATACAGAAATGAAATTAAAATTATCGGACATTGTAGTCAATATCTTCTGAGTTTAATTAATGACCTATTGGATTTAACAAAAATAGAATCCGGAAAGTTAGAGTTACGAAACCATGTATTCAATCCAAGAGGTTTTCTTACACCCATTGTAGAGATTTTTTCAGAACAAGCTCAGGAAAAACAATTAGAATTTATTTTTAAGGTAGACGATGACTTGCCTTCTGCACTCGTGGGTGATGAAAACAGGCTAAGGAGAATATTAAGTAATTTACTGGAAAATGCTTTTAAATTTACTGAGCAAGGCAGTGTTACATTTACCGTAAGATATAAAAATAATGCCATTGACTTTTCAATTATTGATACCGGTTGTGGTATTAATGAAAAATATCTAAAAGCTATATTTGAGCCTTTTAATCAGTTTTCTAGAAAATTAGATAATGATGGGATAGGCCTTGGTCTTTATATTACCCAGTACTTGGTTGAATTAATGCAGGGAAAGCTGATAATTAATAGCAAACTTAAGCAAGGGACAGCCTGTTATTTGACTTTACCCTTGCCAGTTGAGCAATTTATATCCTCCTCAAAGCCTGGTAAATATGATGAGATTATCGCTTACCAAGGGGTTATAAAGACTATTCTAGTGGTCGATGACAAGCCTCTTAATCGTGATTTGTTGAAAGCAATGCTTGAGCCTTTAGGTTTTATAGTGATGTGTGTAAACTCTGGGCAGGCTTGTCTTGATAAATTACAGAAAACAGTAATAGATATTATTTTATTGGATATGGTAATGCCCGTATTAACGGGGATTGATACCTGTCAACATATTCAGCAACTACAACTGAGAAAGAAACCCAAGATAATAATGGTTACAGCAAATGCTTTTGCTGATGATCGTGAAAAAAGTTTGCGTGCAGGATGCGATAGTTTTTTGGCTAAGCCAGTGATACTTAATCAGTTGCTTGAAATTATTGAACAACAACTATCATTGCAGTGGATTTACCAAGTTGCAAAGGACGTTAATAAGCAAAATAACTCACCGGTGATACCCTTAAAAATTATGGTCGCTGAAGATGATGAAATTTGCAGATTATTGATGACACAAAATTTAAAAGATGCTGGGTTTGAAGCAGAGTTTGTTGAAGAGGGTGATCAGGCAATTCAGCTGGCTCAGAGGTCAAAATTTGACTGTATTATTTTAGACTATAAAATGCCTTACAAAACAGGAATAGAGGTTGCTGATTATATCCGTAATCAACAGGCACTTAATAAGGATAGTTACTTGGTATTAATGACGGCAATGACAAATGATAAAATAATTGCCGAGGCTATGAATATTGGTTTTAATGAGGTTATAGCTAAGCCTATTGAGCTGGATATGTTAGTTAAGTTGATGAGAGTTGTTAGTCAATGTCGTGTTGCTAATTAATCTCTTCTCTTACCCGTAAAAAACTAGCAAATTTAGGAATACCTTTTAGGGTCTTGCCATGATAAATATAGGTAATAACCTGACCAATAGAGGGAGGGTTTGATCTTTGTAAGTCGGTAAACCCTGAGCCAATACGAAACCGTAACCCGTCAGTTGTTTCTACCAGTAGAGAGCCAAGTTTTCCTGTATATTTACCCTTACCAGGAATATAGGAAATAACGGTTGCCTCTGCATCATAATAAGGCTTTACTTTTAATAAATCACCGTTTCTCCCTGCATGATAGAGGGCATCAGCACGGTGTAGCATTAAACCTTCTGCACCCAAAGCCGTCACCCGATCTAATTCTTTTAACAGTGCATTTTTGTTAGCAACTTGGTATTGTTTTAGTGCTTTTAAATAGGGTGAATTGGCTAATAATATAAGCAGCTGAAAGCTTTGTAAGCGCTGGCTAAAAGGTTTATTTAAACTGGGTTGATCATAAACAAAATAGCGCAACTTTTGCCATTCTTTATCTATTGCATGCCTTTTTTTAACGATACTGATTAGGGCTTGAAATTTTTGCCGGTCTAGCCAAAGCTCTCCATCTAAAGCCTGAGCAGGGAAGTTTTTAGTAAACCATGCGGGAGCTGGGTATGGATTACCTTGTCTGGAAATTAATTGTTTTCCATTCCAGTAGGCACGAACGCCATCCAGTTTCTCACTGACTAGATAGTGCGTTAAATCAACTTGTCCTTGATAGCTTTTTGCCAGTGTTAATGCTGGTTTTTTCGTTTGATCAGCTAAGCTTGGAGAATAGTTACAGAGTAGGGGTAGGCTGAATAATAGAAGGGATAAGTAAGGCATGGGGGGAATCTTATTGAGTGTTAGGTAATGGTTTTAAGTATAGAGTAGCTTTATTTGATTGCTAGTACGGTGGTATAGTTTGAAAGGACTAATTGGGAGAATAAAAGCATGCAAACAGCTGAGGAAGTTATTTTTGATTCACAACAATATCTTGTTTGGGAAGAGCAGCAGCAAAAACATGAATTTGTCAAGGGTGAAATTTTTGCTATGGGAGGAGCAAGACGAGAGCATGTGCTTGTTAGTTTAAATGTAGCCTCCATTCTTAAACAGCATTTACGGGGAATACCATGCCAGGCTTATATTGCTGATATGAAACTACGTGTTGAGCAAGAAGATGCGTTTTATTACCCTGATGTAATGGTGTCATGTGATAAAAATGATCAAAAAGCAGAGCAGTTTTTAGCCAACCCTATTTTAATAATAGAAGTGTTATCTGATTCTACAGAAGCTTATGATCGAGGTGCCAAATTTGCAGCCTACCGGCAAATTGCAAGCCTTAAAGAATATGTATTAATTGATATTGAAACTAGGCGTATTGAGTGTTTCCGCCGGGCCGAGAATGATGATTGGTTATTGCATATTTCAGAGCAACAGGAAAACTGTTATTTCCTTAGTTTAGAGTTAGCGGTTGTTGATATTTTTGAAGAGCTAAATTAGCTGGTAAATGGATTTTTTAATTAAGGCTTCTGCTATTAACTATTTGTAATAAAAAATTAATACTGAATGCAATCATAAGTAGTAATAAGCCTAAAGCCAGACCTAATTCAAAATCACCTTTGCTTGTTTCTAAGGCAATGGCGGTCGTCATGGTGCGGGTTAAGCCTTGAATATTCCCCCCTAGCATCATAGCTGCACCCACTTCACCAACGGCTCTGCCAAAACCCGTAATAATGGCCGCAAGCAAGGTATAACGTAATTCACTCATAATGGGGATAAGCTGTTGCTGTGGTTTTGCCCCTAACAGGGTCAGAGTGCTAAGCAATCGTTGATCGGTAGACTGCACTGCGATTAAAGTCATATTCATAATTAACGGCAATATTAAACAGGTTTCTCCTATTATTACAGCAGTTTGAGTGTAAAGTAGGCCTAGGTCACCAAGAGGGCCTTGTCGACTTAACAGGCCATAGAAAATTAGACCGATCATAACAGTCGGCATAGCCATTAAGGTATTAAGTATTTGTTGAACAAAAGACTTTCCTGGGAACCTGGAGATGGCTGTTATAATACCTAAAAATAAACCAAAAATTGAAGCTATTAATGTGGCTATTAAAGATATTTTGATTGAGGTCCAGGCTATTAAATAAATTTCAGGGTCAAACTGGGCAATAAGTTGTAAGGCAGAAATAAAAGACTCAGAAAAATAATGCATAGGAATGAGAATTCAATAATATACGAAAGGTATAGGATGTGCTGACGGCAGGAAGCACATCAAAATGTAAGATGCGTTTTTTACTTTAGCACCTCCTGTAGGTTTTAGTTTTGAGGTTTAATTAAATTCTGATTCCATAGAGGGTTGTTTATTAAAGCTGAGTTGCTGAGCCTTCTCGTTGCCAATGACCAGATTTCCCACCCTGTTTTTCTACTAATTGTACTGACTGGATAATCATTCCTCGATCCACGGCTTTACACATATCATAAATAGTTAATAAGGCTACTTGAGTGGCATTTAATGCTTCCATTTCAACACCTGTTTGTCCATTTGTTTTGACGGTTGTTTGACAATGAATACGGTGCTTATTGACCTCGGGGGTTAAATTAATTTCAACATGAGTAAGAGGGAGGGGATGGCAAAGAGGAATAAGTTCAGCTGTTTTTTTACTTGCCATAATACCTGCAATCCTGGCAATACCAAGTACATCACCTTTTTTGTGAGAGCCTTGTACGATTAAAGCTAAGGTTTCAGTAAGCATTTCAATGTAGCCTTCACAAATAGCCGTTCGTTGCGTAATTTTTTTTTCGCCAACATCAACCATGTGAGCTTCACCTGCTGAATTAAAATGAGTAAGTTTTGTCATTTTTGTATATATTAGATTAAATATTTTGATACTCTTTAATTATTGTGAGTATGTGTGATCTCAGGATAAATGAGAAATTTTGTCTATTTTATAGGAACTTTTGTTAATGTCGATTAAAGTCCGTTATTTTGCAAGTTTAAAAGAATTATTAGGCCGGTCTGAAGATGAATTGGAATTTGTTGAAGTTATTTCAGTCAGAAATGTCTGGTTACAGCTAAACCAAGGCGTAGAGTTACCTGCAAATATATTGGCTGCAGTGAATATGGAGTATGTTAGCCTTGATAGTCTAGTTAATAAAGGTGATGAAGTTGCATTTTTCCCACCTGTAACCGGAGGCTAGCATGGAAGTTAAAGTTGTAACCGGCCCTTTTGACCCTTGGCAAGAAATACAGAGCTACCAAGCTTCATTTGAGGGGATGAATGGCAAGTATGGTGCAACCAGTATTTTTGTTGGCACCATGCGTGACTTTAACGAGGGGGATAATATTAAAGGGATGACTTTAGAGCATTATCCAGGCATGACTGAATTGCAGCTGGGTAAAATTATGACAGAAGCAAAGCAAAAATGGCAGGTTTTAGATGTGTTGATTGTACATCGGGTAGGGGATCTTTTTCCTCATGACCCTATTGTCCTGGTTGCTGTGTGGAGTTCACATCGAGGAGATGCCTTTGATGTCAGCCGATTTATTATGGAAGAATTAAAGTCCAAAGCTCCTTTTTGGAAAAAAGAGATTCTACAATCAGATTCGATACGTTGGGTAGATAAAAATACAGATGGTTATTATAAAGGTGAACAATGATTCCAATTAGAGACAATATACCCTGCAATACTAGGCCTTACACCAGTTGGGGGATTATGTTGCTTTGTATCGTTATTTTTGGTGTTATGAAAATGATGCCTGACGAGACACAGCGGCAGCTTACATACATATACGGCATGGTGCCCATTAGATATTCAAACCCTAATTGGTCGGCGGCTTTTGGTTTGCCATTTGATAACTATTTGTCTTTTTTAACCAGCTTATTCTTACATGGAGGATGGATACACCTAATTCTTAATATGTGGTTTATGTGGATTTTTGCTAATAGTATTGAAGATCTCATGGGGCATGGTAAGTTTTTGTTTTTTTATTTATTTTGTGGTTTATTTGCAACCTTTATTCAGTGGTACTTTGAGCCTGATTTAGCGGTACCTGTTGTTGGCGCATCAGGCGCAATAGCGGGTGTTTTGGGGGCTTATTTTCGTATTTACCCTTATGCAAAGGTGGTTATTTGGTTTCCTTTTTTCTTATTACCTATTTTCTTTCAACTTCCAGCGATTGCATTTTTGGGTTTTTGGCTCATTATACAATTACAAAATGCCACGGCATCTTTAGTTTTTAGCAATATTGCTGTAGATGTTGCTTGGTGGGCACATATAGGTGGGTTTGTGGCAGGGGCATTAATCTACCCTTTGTTTATAAATGAAAATGAAGAATGATTTGAGCATGACGAATTATAAGATATAATAAAAAGATTCGTTTTAAGTAAAGTTAGGTTTGAATCGTAGGGGGTTTAAATTGAGCTTACACACTCTTAGTAGGAAATTCACAGTTATGAATAAAGTTAATGTTGCTTTAGTAAGGTTGCTCCAGTTTGTTGTTTTTGTAATTTTTACATTCATGGTCTTGGCCTATTTTGGCGCAATGATTTTAGTTCCATTAGACTTGGTTGTGTTAATCCTAAAAATATTTGGCCTTGTTGGATTGGGCGGGGTAATTGGGGCGGCAATTTCTGTTGCTATCGTTTCTTACTTAGGAATGATTGTTTATAAAACGCCAGACTTAATTAAAACGATTGTAGATACAGGTTTGGGTATCGTATCCACAGGTAAGGAACGTGTTGAAGCCTTTAATAAAATTGCAGAAAATATAAAAAAGTAAAACTTTTATTTTATTAGTTCTTCTTAAGGTTAAAACTACCGCCTTTAGGCGGTCAGATTTATCTATGATTTAGAATAGTATTTTTAGGCATTAGTTTTGGAGATATATGGATTATAGGGTAGTGGGTCGAATCTGTTGATAAAGCTATTTTAAAAACCTATCCACTATTGGGAGGCAGGCTTTAGCCTGCTCCCGCTATGAAGAATGCAGGTTAAAACCAGCGCACCAAAAGACGGTGACTAATGAGGGTCTATTTGGTAAAACTACAACCTTAACCCCACCCCAAGAGGTGATCCAAAATCAAGTGGAATATCACTTTGAGCCCAAAGGTGATGATAATTTAAAACTGAGCTATAACGGGTCTTATTATCAGGTTTCACCTCATTGTTAGTTTAATGAGAGCTTGCAGGTTACCTTCATATGAGATTGGAAGGAGGTGAGGTTACACTTTAATTATCGGTGTGGTGGCTCTTTTCTCCGCAATAGCAGCTTCGTCCAACCAGCTAATCACCAGACAAGCTGGTTATTTTGGTCGTCATCCGAGTGTGCTACATACAATATGTTATTCCTTTTTCTCACTGTCTTTTAGTGAGCGAAGAAACAACCCAGTTCCTCCCATGGCCAATACCAGAATAACGATTAAATCAAAGGCACTCATGGCGACAAAGCTAAAACGGATAGAGGCAATAACGCCAAAAATAAGCGCTGCAATTGAGCCAAGGGTTAAAATCCAACCTATTATATTTTTGCTATTAAAGAAAATAAAGCCAATACCAAAGATAAAAGGAAATAAAATAGTACCCCCTGTTATGCCATAATTCATCCCGTAAGCAGAAACGTGATAAAGCCTTGTTCCTACTCCGAAGCTTGAGGTGATAACGATGGAGTTAAGTAATAAATAAAACCCTACGCACATCATTATTATTCCTAGAAAGAAATGACCAATGCCACCAGATGTTCCGCCTGCTCCTTTCATTATCGTCCTCTTTTTTTGTTGTTGGCTTAATCTTAGCGGACTGAAGTCCGCTCTACAATGGTTTTTCTCGGACAGACTCCTAGGCAAACAGACCAATAAAGGTAAAACCAATACCAATATAAATAGCGGCTTCAATTGAGCCTATGGCTACATTAGCTTGCTCGCCTACTTCTTCAGCAATATTTACTTTGGGTAACAGAATATGGCGCAATATAATTGATAGTATCGTTTGTGAAATAAAAATCACAATGGCCATAATAACCCAAGCCAGGACTGAGTATATTAATAGGCTAGCGTCATATACTACAATGCCTGATGTGGCGGTTATGGCTAAGGCAACGCCAAGGCGATGACCTGAAAAGCGAATGGCTAAAGCAATATTATTATTTTTAATTTCACCTTGTAAGGTTTTATTGGTATTTTTATGTCGGCGATTAAATACAGCTGAGCGATAAAGTGTGGCTAATAATAAAATAATTTGTGAAATTAAAAAAATACCCACAACAACCGCTAAGCCTATAAATGTTGAACCATCAACCCAGGTCATTGCGGCGCGAATAATAATTGCTGTAGCAATTAGGTTAAAAGCGTCAACTACACCTGCGGCAACATTTCCTTGCATGATCTCATCATGAATGGATATTTGACGTAAGCCAATTTTATCAAATATTATTCGTGTTAAGCTCATAAAAATCATGGCTGCAACGCCATAACTTACCATTAAGGTTATTTCTTCGACATACGTGGTCCCTGCATCTCCGGCAACAACTCCCATCATTAATACGGCAACGGCTATAATTGCACCCGCCAAAGCAATACCTGCTGAGAAATTATCATGTTGGGCTAATAACTCTTGTAAAGAAATGCCTGCAATCGCTGAGGATAATAGGCGCAAAGCGGCCATAAATCCCAGTAAAATAACAAAATCAATCGCATAATAAGTTAATGCCGCATCACTCAGCATAATCATTTGAGTTAAATTTTCCATTGTTTAAACCTTATATTGTTATATTACTTGCCGCCAAAACGAGAACGGCTACTGCTGCCACGAGAACTACTACCAAAAAAACTAGAGCTACGTTTTGATGAAGAGCTTGATGAGGGTTTGCTGGCAAAAAAACTAGAGCTACGTTTACTGCCAACCTTTCCTGCGTGTCGTCCGCCTGCATCTTGTTTGCTTTTAAAATAATTTGTTTGATTGGCTCTTTGGCGGCTATAAGTACTGACTCGTTTACGACCTTTGACTGAACCATATTGTTTTTTAGGCTTACTGACAGGAGTAATGCCCTTTTTTCGCATAGTACTATTATAACGTGCAGTTTGTGCTCGATCCGCGCTACTCCCATAAGTGTTTCTGCCATAATCCTGATAGTAAGAATAATGCGAACGAGTATTCCAACCGTTATAGCCAATAGGTGAATGATTATAATAGCCTCTACCAAACAGGCTGTTAAAAAAAGCATATTGCCCATACCAGTGCCAGAAGGAATTCCCAGATTCTTGCCGGTATTCACCATAATTAGGATTGCCTACTAAATAGCTACCTGGAGTAATCATTTTCCCTCGGGCATAGGCTGCTTGGCTATCTTTAGGGATGCTGACGGTCTCTAACTGACCGTCAGACAACTCGGCCATGGTATTGATTAAGTCAAGTAAGGCATCATTAAAGACAATAGGGTTGGCACCCATATCTATTGACATCAGTGATTGGGTAGCTTTTTGAAATTGTTGCTTGTTTTCAGGTTTTCTATTAACTTTATTTAAGCGGCGTTTTAAATCTAGGTATAAAGTGCCCTTTTCGGTGGCATCTTTTGCCATTGCATCAGCTACGGATTTAAAGTCAGGCTTTAAAGCTTTGAGCTTTTCTGCATAAATGGCAACAATTTTGGCATTAGTCAGCTGTTTATAATAGAGTTTACGTTCTAACTCATCGAGATTAAGTTGAACGGTTGAATAATTTTGTTCAATTTGTTGTGCATAATCATTACCACAGGCTGTTAGTAATAGTAATAAACAGGCTATTAATAATGATTTAAAATAATGGTAAGCCATTGTCTCCCTCACTTTAAAAATATTAAACCAATGGCATGATTTAATGGGTGAATTTTTTAAATAGTTGTTGATAAAGCTTGTTGAATATCCTGGTTTGTTGCTGGCTTATCATCATTTGTCATTACAAATAAACTCTTTGTTGTTATTTTAGTCGGAGCATGTGGGTTGGTAACACATTGGCCTGTATCTGGATTAATATAAGCGACGGCGGTCCCAAAGTCTTGTTGTATTAATCGGCAGACAATATCTTTCCAACTCATATTATTAATATCTACCTGAAAGCGAATATATAAGTCACCTTGAGAAGAGAATAGATTTTCAATAATTTGTTCAGCTCCTGGAGCCACTAAACCACGAATTAACATTTCAGGGTAAGCGCGTATGGGACGAATAATAATGTTGGCTCCAGCCTGTTTAAAGCGTGAGCGATTATCATCATCAACACATTCGGCTAATATTAAAACATCAGCTCTTAACTTTAAAGCCTGTAGGCGGTGCAAAATATCAAAGGTACGACTATCAGAGTCGCGCTCATCTTCTTGTTTGGCTAGAATGATAATATACTTTACTTTACTAACATTAACTGCTAATAAATCTTCAGTCACTGTGCCGCTGCCTGTATAGTGAGCCAACCCTGCTGTACTTGCTAACTGATTAGGTAAGCCATGAGGAAATTTAGTGGTTAATATTTGTACTGTATGTGATTGTAATCCGCTTAAGTGAAGGTGTTTAATTAAGCGGATGAAAAACTGTTCACCTTTTTGAGAAGGTGTGTTGATGATTAAAATATGATCTGACATGTCCCACTTCCAAAAACCATGCATTTTTTTAATGCGAGTATTTGCGCGATAATCAAAATAATCTCCTGCTGTTTTAGCCAAGATAAAGATACCACACAAATACAATAAAATAACGGTCGCGACTTTTCCTAATGGTGTGCTCGCGCTAATATCCCCATAGCCTGTGGTTGATAAAGTGGTGAGCGTTAGCCATAACCCATCTTGCCAGCTAAAGCCTTCAAGTACGGTCATTAAATAAACATGTAAAGCAATAATGACTAGCAGTAAGACAACCGAATGTATTAATGCTTTTTTTAAGTTATCCTCTTCAAAAGACAGTCTATTATTGCGCCGCCAATGAATAAAGCGATAAAAGATATTCATCACTTAGTCCTGTTTGGCAGGCCATAGGGATTCTATTTTTCTAAGGGGAAGGTAGACACATAAATGAGCTTCTGTACGCCCACCATCAAAGACTCTAAATTCTATTGCGTACTCTCTATCTTCTGATATAAGCCAGGCGAAGTCACAGCCAGATTCATTTCCTTCCAAGGTCTCGGGTAATGATTTATCGCGGTAATCATCGTCATAGCGATAGGCCAGTTCAAAACCTTCTTGATGATATTTTTTTGTTACCCAACCTGTAAATTCTTCTGCTAAGTTTTTTAGCTTACCTTTGATTTTTAATTGATGATTAACACCAGAGTCTGGGTCCAAGATATTTTCTAAATCAGCTTGAGAAAAAAGGCTTAACAACTGCTCTGGATAAACTTCTAGCCCAAGTTCTAACATATCGTCATTAACAATGCGTAATCTAATATTAAGGTCTGCATTACCTAATTGAAAGTAAATACGCTTTTTATTATCACCGCCTAAGTCAAGAGTCCAAATGTTAGTCACCTGAAAACTTTTATTACTTAATTCAGTTTGGCTCATAAGTGAAAAATCAACCATATCTCCCACTAATAAATCTCGTGGATGATCCAGTGTGCGTGGTGCTTCGACCTCCTTGTTTTTAAAACGATCAAATAATCCCATTTTATCCTCTATTCTTTGGTATACAGACCCATTTGTTTTTGCCAATCTGCCTGATGATATTGATAGGCTACCATTGAGCCTAAACGGTTAACTTGTATTTTATCGGCCTGCTGAAAGAAGTTTTTACCAAACTCAAAGGCAGCAAGTATAACGCCTTTAGTTATCCAGCCATCATCAACCCGCAAGGTATTTAGATCTTGCAGGCGCTGTTGTGCCGATTTGCCATT
Source organism: uncultured Methylomarinum sp. (assembly GCA_964472945.1). Taxonomy (GTDB): domain Bacteria; phylum Pseudomonadota; class Gammaproteobacteria; order Methylococcales; family Methylomonadaceae; genus QPIN01. The sequence goes on from CAYYNM010000024.1 coordinate 21,261, forward strand.
CTTGGTAGCAATGGTAAAGCCCCATTCGCCAAAAGAAGGAACATTATGATGATATTGTTGTACCTGTTTAAACCCTGCATATTTAACGGTTTTACCAATACTCATAAAGGTGTTTTTGGCATGGTATGGACTGGTTGATTGTACAACTAACACACCATCTCCTGCTAATACATTAGAAACTTTATGATAAAATCGGGCACTATAAAGTTTGTTTAAGTCGGGGTGGTTAGGGTCGGGCAAATCAATAATAATAGTATCAAATAATTGTTGCTGACGAATGAGCTGATCAATAGTAATAAAAGCATCACCAAAAATAATGTGAACGCGAGGGTCATTGAAAGAATTTTGATTAATATCTATTAAGCGCTGATTAATGATATTACCATTTTCTATGATGGGGGTTTTAAATAAACCAATGAGGTCTTTATCTAAATCTAATAAGGTGATTTTTTTAGGTTGCCAGCGTAAAACATCACGAGCCGCCAGACCGTCCCCCCCACCAATAATTAAAATATTATCTTGTCTGGCAGAAGCGGCTAAAGCAGGGTAGGTGAGCATAGCGTGATAAATATGTTCATCATTACTAGCAAATTGAGTCCTGCCATTAATATAGAAAGTAAGAACTTTAGGCTTTGCTGGGTTCATAATGCGTTCGGTAATAACTAAATGCTGATAATGAGTATTGACTCTATAAACCACCTTGTCTTTATACAGCATGTCTTCCATTTCAGCTGTCCAGTGTGTTCCATAAGTAAAGACCTGTAATATCCATAAGGCAACCACAACATGTGCGAGTAATAAGCTGCTGGATGAGGGGATTTTATTTCTAAATAAATAGAAAAAAACGGCACCGATAAACAGGTTAACCGATGCCGTTAACGCACCCGCCAAAGAAACATCTAATGACAACATTAAAAAAACCCAGAAAACAGCGCCAAGACCAGCCCCCAGGTAGTCAATTCCATAAATAGAGCCTGTATTGTTTTTTAAACTATTATTATAAATTTTACTGCGAATTTCACCAATTAATGGGATTTCCATACCAATCAAAGTACCTAATAAAGCAGCAGTTAAATAAGGTAATAATTTGGCTATTGATTCAATTTGAGCGATCAAAGCACCGCGAGGAATTAAATCAGGGGGGAGAGAAAAGGTTTCTGCCAGTATTTGTGGAAGTAAAGCGGCCAAGGCAAAGCCGCCACTAATAAATAACACGCTACTGCAACCAACAAAGGCAAGAATAACCTCAATCCAGGCAAAGCCAGCAAAGGGGTTAGATATATGACGGGCTAAAAACGAGCCGATCCCCATAAAAACCATCATAATGGAAATAATACCGTAAATAGCAACCTCTACTGCCCCTAAAATACGGCCAGCAAAATGAGATAATAAATACTCATACACTAAGCCGCAGCCAGCACCAATAGCAAGAATAGTCAGTACAGCCCAGTCTAGGTGTTTTGTTGTCAATGTTTTGCCTTGTTGCTTCGAGAGGGTTATAAATTGTGAGTTGTAAAGGGTAGAGATGTAATGCCATTAAATAATGGTTTAATCATTTTAGCTCATTTATAACATCACAAAGCTATATTAAGTTATAGTGCCGAAAATATCCTAAAAACCTATTTAATTATAGGTGAAAAGAACTTTATCACAGCTCGCTATTTGGAAGATGTATTGAATAACATTAGAGGTACGCATTTAATTATTGATTTGCATCATGCAAAAAACCTGAATGATATAGAGCTGATGAAAAAAGCACTGCATGAGGTTATTGAAAAAACAGGGTCGACTCTATTATTTGAAAATTATCACCCTTTTCGGCCTTCAGGAATCACAGGAATTGCTTGTTTGGCAGAGTCTCATATCTCCGTCCATACCTGGCCGGAGCAGGAGTTTGCTGCTTTTGATGTTTTTATGTGTGGGCAAGCTAAACCCGAATTAGCGATTGATGTGCTAAAACACTATTTTGGTGGTACTGAAAAAGTGACAGTGTTGCAACGTGGAAAATAAGACTTGTATAAAATAATATCGGCTATATATCTTATTTTAAGACAGGAGTTTTCAGATACTATTGAACTCTCTTGCCTGGATACAATCAGTTTCAATACATGACTGTTGCTTTGTTAATTGCCATGTTATTTTTATAATCTTTAGGAAATATCCATGAATAAAAGTTTAGAAAAAGTGCAAGCAGCTTTGGCCGGTTACAGTGCTGAAGAAGGAAGTCGGTTTAATGTGACTGCGACTGATACTGATGATATTTCTATGTTAACTATCATTCGTGAAGACATAGA
>CAYYNM010000025.1:0-23353 GCA_964472945.1 uncultured Methylomarinum sp.
CCCTATTTTTCAGCACTTTACAAAAGCAACAATTAAAAACTGGAACATAGAGTTAAACGAATGACATTGGATTTGTGAGGGGGGGCGGTCGGGTAACTGGCTGTCCTACCTCGATCACGTTCCTAAGCCAGCCGAATACAGAGGAGTTGTATATTGCCATGAAATTAAAGCAAATATCTGTGGGCATAAAATATCGTATCAGTGGGGTTGTTGAAACAGGTCAAAGGATGCTGGCTGTGCTTATTTTTAGATTTTTGGTTTGCTTGCCATTAAAAATGATTCAAGCAAAAAGGAGACAGCCACGATTTTAGGAACCGTCACACCTTTCCAGATCTAGATGATTCAAGTAGCAAATATGCTCATTGGAATCGCAGAACCGTTCAAAAATAAGCAAAGTCCTATATACAGTGAACCTCAACTTTAGTTATAACTCGAAAAAAGCGCTTAAGCTAGCATTCAAAGTCAGCTTTTAGAATGTTTTTACCGTATCTGGTTTACTAAAAATTTCCGTAGTGGGAATGTGCAAGGTATAATAGCCATATATTTATCTGGTTACGGATAAGTTTCAGCCAACACTCGATTTATTGCTTTAAACCCTCTTTAGAGGGAGAGGGTTGAGTGGGGGGAAATTTTTAACTATTGTTAGTAGCTGAAGCTTATGAGTAATCAGGTGTATTTATAAGAAGAATTAACTAGGTAGATATTTGATGGAAAAGCCGCATAATTTTACGCGTGAAGAGTTACTAAAATCTGGCAGAGGGGAACTTTATGGTCCCGAAAATGCACAATTACCACTTCCACCCATGTTAATGATGGACCGAGTTATTAAAATAACTGATGAAGGGGGTAAGTATGGTAAAGGTGAGATAATTGCTGAACTTGATATAACACCTGATTTATGGTTTTTTGATTGTCATTTTCAAGGCGACCCAGTAATGCCTGGGTGTTTAGGTCTAGATGCTATGTGGCAATTAATTGGGTTTTGGCTTTGTTGGGCTGGCGGCCCAGGTAAAGGTCGGGCACTAGGTTGTGGAGAGGTTAAATTCACAGGCCAAGTGTTGCCTACTGCTAAAAAAGTCACCTATAAATTAGATTTAAAGCGTGTCATTATGCGTAAGTTGGTAATGGGTATTGCTGATGCGACTATGGAAGTCGATGGAAAAGTAATTTATCAAGCAACTGATTTAAAGGTTGGATTATTTACGTCTACTCAAGATTTCTAGAGGATTAATCATGAAAAGAGTCGTTGTAACAGGTTTAGGTATTGTTTCTAGTATTGGGAATAATAGCGATGAAGTCACAGAGTCTTTAAAATTAGGTAAATCAGGTATTGTTCATGCTGATGTTTATCAGGAAATGGGTTTTAGAAGTCATGTTCATGGCTCTGTCGATATCGATTTGGGTGAGTTTATTGATCGTAAAGTTAAACGCTTTATGGGTGATGGTGCGGCCTATAATTACATTGCGATGCAACAAGCCGTTGAACACTCAGGTTTAACTGAAGATCAAGTTTCTAATTTTCGTACGGGTATAGTGATGGGGTCGGGTGGTCCATCAACCTCAAATGTAGTTGCTGCCGCTGATATATTACGAGAAAAAGGGGTTAAACGGGTTGGGCCTTATATGGTTCCTCGTACTATGTCGAGTACAAATACAGCTTGTCTAGCAACACCCTTTAAAATTAAAGGTGTGAATTATTCAATTAGTTCGGCTTGTGCAACTAGTGCACACTGTATCGGGCATGCAATGGAGCTTATTCAACTAGGCAAACAGGATGTGGTTTTTGCCGGTGGTGGTGAAGAACTGCATTGGACAATGTCTGTTTTATTTGATGCGATGGGAGCTTTATCTTCAAAATATAACGATGCCCCTGAAACAGCTTCAAGACCTTATGATGAAACCCGTGATGGGTTTGTTATTGCTGGTGGTGGTGGAGTTTTAGTTATTGAAGAGTTAGAACATGCCAAGGCACGAGGTGCAAATATTATTGCAGAATTAGTCGGTTATGGCGCAACATCTGATGGTTATGATATGGTGCAACCTTCTGGCGAAGGCGCGGTTCGTTGTATGCAACAGGCAATGGCCACTGTTGATGGTAAAATCGATTATATTAATGCGCATGGAACAAGTACGCCTGTTGGTGATACCCGTGAGTTAGAAGCATTACGTACTGTATTTGGTGAAAATGTACCCAGGGTAAGCTCAACTAAATCATTAACAGGCCATGCTTTAGGTGCTGCAGGTGTGAATGAGTCAATTTATTCATTATTAATGATGCAAGAAAACTTTTTAAGTGCATCAGCTAATATTAATCAATTAGATCCTGGTGCAGAAGGTATTCCTATTGTTAGAGAAAGACAAGACAATGTAACATTAAATACTATTATGTCTAATAGTTTTGGTTTTGGTGGAACTAACGCAACGTTAATTTTTCAGCGGTATTCTTAAAAAGAGCAGGTACAAGGTAAAAGGAAGAGTGGTATGAGTTCTCTTCCTTTTGTGTAGTGGCTTTTCTTTTTTGCTCTTCCTTTCATCTTTAGCCTTGCCCCTTTCTCCTGCTCTTAAATATGCCCACACCAGATAAAAAATCCAAAACCGAATTTAATAAATTACATAAACGATTACGACGACATGTTGGTGAAGCCATCGCTGATTACAATATGATCGAAGAGGGTGACAAGATTATGGTGTGCTTGTCTGGCGGCAAAGATTCCTTTGTTATGCTGGATATTTTGCTGCATTTACAGAAAACAGCACCTGTTAATTTTGAAATTATTGCTGTTAATTTAGATCAAAAACAACCCGGCTTTCCGGAACACATCCTGCCGGAATATCTAAGGTCTATCGAAGTCCCTTTTCATATTATTGAATATGATACTTATAGTATTGTTAAACGTGTTATTCCTGAAGGTAAAACGACCTGTAGCCTTTGTTCACGTTTAAGAAGAGGTACTTTGTATACCTTTGCCAAAGAACACAATATAAGCAAAATTGCACTTGGGCATCATCGTGATGATATTTTAGAAACTTATTTTCTCAATATGTTTTATGCAGGTAAATTAAAAGCAATGCCGCCCAAGTTGCTAAGTGATGATAAACAAAATATTGTGATTAGGCCGTTGGCTTATTGTAAAGAAAAAGATATTAGCCAATATGCCTCAATCAAGGAATTCCCCATTATTCCTTGTAACCTATGTGGCTCTCAAGAAAACTTGCAACGCCAGGCGATGAAAGAAATGTTGGCAGGCTGGGATAAGCAATTTCCAGGCCGTCTGGAAACTATTTTTTCAAGTTTACAAAATATTTCCCCATCACAAATGGCTGACACTCAATTATTTGACTTTGTAAGATTGCAGCGAGGGGAACTAGATAATCAGCAAGAGGTCTCTGATAATGCTGGGCTGGATATTTTAGAACGATAAAGCGAATGTTAAACAGGGCTTATTTGTTTTATTAACTCTATTCTAAATAGTATTTATTAGCCACTCTTTTACCCATTATAATTTATAAATATGGCACAACAAATAGTAAAACAATTAACGCTTATTATCTTTTTGATAATATCAATAACAGCTAATGCAGCACAAAAACCTATCGAACAATTAAAGTCATTTTTAGCGTCTACAACCACCTTAACAGCTGATTTTAAACAAGTGGTTTTAAATGAACAGGGCTACCCAGAGCAAACCAGTGAAGGTGAGTTTTATTTAAGTCGCCCAGGGAAATTTCGTTGGAGCTATAAAAAACCTTATATTCAGGAAATTATATCCAGCAATGGCAAAGTTTGGTTTTATGATGCTGATTTAGAACAAGTAACAATAAAAAAATTAGATGATTCTTTAGGTTCAACGCCAGCTTTGTTATTAAGTGGTGAAATTGCACTAGAAGAAAACTTTACTCTTGAGCAGCAAGGCGTTGATGAAGGTTTATTATGGATAAAATTATTACCAAAAAATGAAGATGGTAGCTTTAAATATATTCTTTTAGGGCTTGATAATGGCATTTTAGGTGGTATGGAGTTAAGCGATAATTTTGGCCAATTAACAAGAATTTATTTTACCAATGTAAAAATAAACTCTGCATTGGAAAAATCACTTTTTGAATTTACAGCACCTGAAGGTGTCGATGTCTTTGAGAATTGATCTTCAAAAAACTAAGCAATTAAGAATATGTTTGATGACTTTAGTAAGCCTTTAGCGGACCGAATGAGGCCTGTTTTATTGGACGATTATATGGGGCAAAAGCATATTTTAAAGCCAGGAAAGCCTTTGTATGAAGCTGTCGTGGCCGGGCGGTTACATTCAATGATTTTTTGGGGCCCACCTGGTACAGGAAAAACGACTTTAGCAAGAATGATAGCAAAACATTCAGATGCTGAGTTTATATCAATTTCTGCTGTTCTAGCCGGTGTAAAGGAGATTCGAACCGCTGTTGCTGATGCTAAGAAAACTCAATTACAGCATAATAAGCGGACGGTTTTATTTGTAGATGAGGTTCATCGCTTCAATAAATCCCAGCAAGATGCTTTTTTACCACATGTTGAAGATGGTACCTTTTATTTTATTGGTGCGACAACAGAGAACCCTTCTTTTGCACTAAATAATGCTTTACTGTCTAGAGCAAGAGTTTATGTGCTTAACGCTTTAACTCAAGATGACTTGGTTGAGGTGCTAAATAAGGCTTTGCTAGATAAAGATAAAGGGTTGGCTAATTTAGATATTAAAATAGCGGAAGATTTAAAACAGCAATTTGCAAGTGCTGCTGATGGTGATGCCCGGCGATTACTTAATTTATTAGAAATTTCTGTAGAACTTGCTGCCGCTAATGATAGTCATGAAATTACTGAAGAGATTGCAACCGAAGTGCTTTCGGGTGGCGTTAGGCGGTTTGATAAGCAAGGTGAAGAGTTTTATAACCAAATATCAGCATTACATAAATCGGTTAGGGGGAGTTCGCCTGATGCTTCATTGTACTGGTTATGTAGAATGATTGATGGCGGGTGTGATTTAGCTTATCTGGCAAGAAGAATTGTTAGAATGGCCTCAGAAGATATTGGTAATGCTGACCCTAGAGCATTAGAAATTACTATTAATGCCTGGGAAGCTCAAGAGCGATTAGGCAGTCCGGAAGGTGAGCTTGCATTGGCTCAAGCGGTTATTTATTTAGCTTGTGCGCCTAAAAGTAATGCAGTTTATATGGCTTATAATCAAGCAATGAGTGATGTGAGACAAAGTGCTAGTTTGGGTGTCCCCATCCACTTAAGAAATGCGCCGACTAAACTTATGAAATCATTAGGCTATAAAAAACAGTATCGTTATGCACATAATGAACCGGAAGCTTATGCGGCCGGTGAAAATTACTTTCCTGATGAGTTTAAAGGTAAGCGATATTATCATCCTGTTCAGCGAGGTTTAGAAATCAAAATCTCTCAAAAGTTACAGCATTTGAAAGAACTGGATGATAAGGAAAGAAAAAAGCTTTAGTTATCTTATTGGTAGAAACAAAGCATGTCCTATCTCTACGGAATGCTTAGCCACCACCTAACAACAAATATAGTTTTTTATGTTAAAAATTAAAACATAAGCTATATTTAATATAACCATCGTTTAGTTTAGAGCTAAGCATAAGTAATTAATATAAAAAGTGAGATCTAATGTTTTTTAATAAACAAAAAATAATTGATGCAGAAAAGGAAATTGCAAAGTTAAAACATGAAAACCAAAGCCTTAACAATGAACTGGAAGAAATAAGGTTTGAAAAGCAACAGTTAGAACAGCAAATAAGTTCAACTAATAATGTAGATTCTTTTTATCAAGGTTTGTTTCAATTATTTCAAGAGTTTGGTGGTTCAATGATTGCTATGCAAAGTTCTCTGGCATCGTTAGCCGCTGTTATGGCAACTGAGCGAGATAATGCATCTAATACAGCTATTGTTTTATCTGATACTCATCAAGTGGTTGCAACGATATCATCTTCACTTTCAAGTATGGCATCAGATACACAAGCGACAGCCAAAACGGTTGAAGGCTTAAATAAAAGTGCAGGGGATATTGAGGGTATTATTAATTTAATTAAAAATATTTCGGATCAAACTAATTTACTCGCGTTAAATGCTGCCATTGAAGCAGCTAGAGCAGGTGAGCAGGGTAGAGGCTTTGCCGTTGTTGCTGATGAAGTGAGAACCTTGGCAAAAAGAACTAATGATGCAACAGTAGATATTGAAAGCCTTGTTAATACTATTAGAGTTGAAACATCTAATGCAAAACAGCAAATGGATGAAGTTGCTGCAGATTCGAGTAATTTTAGTGATATAGGTAGTGATGCATCAAGTAGAATGGATCAATTGGCTGCTTTATCAACAGAAATGCAAACGGTTATCTCAGGGAGTGCTTTACGTAGTTTTGTTGAGGTTGTTAAGCTTGACCATCTTATTTATAAAATGGAAATTTATAAAGTTATTATGGGCGTATCCACTAAAACCAAGAATGATTTTGCAAGCCATTTAGAGTGTAGATTGGGAAAGTGGTACTACCAGGGTGATGGTAAAGATTTGTTTTCTTCATTAGGTGGCTTTAGGGAGCTAGAAGCTCCTCACCAGTTGGTTCATCAAAGTGGTGTTAATGCTATAGAGTGTATGAATAGTGAAAATAAAACAGCCGCTTTATCTGCTTTAGAAAAGATGGAGAGTGCGAGTATGGATGTGTTAAATAAATTAGAGAATATTGCTCAATCGGCTGAACACGGCCGATAGGATAAGGTTAATATATGAATTTTGATTGCATTTTATTGTAATTTGGATGTAATAGAGTCATTGTGTTTTTTTTAAATTGAGAGTCTTCCATGTCTTTAAAATATAAATATGAAAAGCTCACAGAAACAGAATATCTACAAGCCGAGCTAGATAGTGAAATTAAGCATGAATACGTTGATGGGCGTGTTTATGCAATGACGGGAGCCAGTGTTAACCATAACCGTTTGTCTGTTAATGTTTCCCGTTTATTTGGCAACCATTTAGAAGGGACATCATGCGAAATTTTTATTAATGATATGAAGCTAAAAGTATTAAATGAATACCGATACCCTGATGTAATGGTTGTTTGTGATGATGATTTTGGTGATGATGGGTATTCAACAAAAACACCGATTATTATTGTGGAAGTGTTGTCTAAATCGACTAGAAGAACTGATAAAACCCGAAAATTTATATCCTATATAAATATTCCTACCTTAAAAGAATATGTATTGATTGAACAGGATTTTGTTGATATTGAAGTTTGTAGAGCAAGTAATAGCTGGAAATCAGAACACTACTTTGTAGGTGATACAGTTAAATTTGAAGCAATAGACTTGTCTATACCTGTAGAGGAAATTTATAAACGTGTTGATAATGAAGATATGCAACAGTTTATTGTCCTCAGAGGCTTAGATTAGGTTCTTCTTGCAAATTAATTTCCAGTTGACTTGTCACAAGTCGGTTTTATAAATGAAGCCTGGTTAATTGTTGAAAAAGCTTTAGTTTGCCATAAAGACAGTATTAATCATCCCGAAAGCATTCACAATATAAAATTAGAAAAGCTTATTGTTACCCGACTGTAGAGATAAGGTATGTTTTTTTTGTCTCTACGGAATGAAGGAAAGTGGCATGTTACTCTGGTAATGAAAATTTAATGAAATACCTCTATTAAGGCTTGGAATTACAAAATTATCTTAATCTTTGATAAATTATTGAGAATTATTTTTGGTTTTTCTATAAAATTAGCTCATTATATTAAATTTATCTCTCAGGCATTTATGGATCTAAAATTTCTAGACTTTGAACAACCTATCGCTGAGTTAGAAGCGAAGATTGAAGAACTCCGAAAAGTGGAGTTTGATAATGATATTAATATTTCCGATACGCTTAAGCAACTTGAGGAAAAAAGTGAGAGTTTAACCACCTCAATTTTCGCTGATTTATCTGACTGGCAAATCTCTCAACTATCACGTCACCCTGAGCGTCCTTATACGCTGGATTTTATTGAGCATATGTTTACAGATTTCCACGAACTACATGGTGATCGAGCTTATGCTGATGACCCCGCTTTGGTTTGTGGCCTGGCAAAGCTAGAAGGACAGCCTATTATTGTTATTGGGCACCAAAAAGGTCGAGATACTAAAGAAAAGATACGACGTAACTTTGGTATGCCACGCCCTGAAGGTTATCGAAAAGCACTTCGAATTATGAGAATGGCAGAGCGATTTTCATTGCCTGTTATTTGTCTTATAGATACACCGGGGGCATACCCAGGAATTGGTGCGGAAGAGCGTGGGCAAAGTGAGGCTATTGCTAGAAATCTTTTTGAAATGTCCAGGTTAAGAACGCAAGTTATTTGTGTGGTGATTGGCGAAGGGGGGTCTGGTGGTGCTCTAGCAATTGGTGTAGGTGATAGACTGATTATGTTGGAATACAGTACTTATGCGGTTATTTCACCGGAAGGGTGTGCGTCTATTTTATGGAAAAGTGCTGATAAATCCAAATTGGCAGCTGAAGCAATGGGGATAACATCTGATCGAGTACGGGAGCAAGGTTTTTTAGATGAGGTTGTACGCGAACCAGTAGGGGGTGGACACAGAGATTATCAAAAAACAGCATTAAGCCTAAGGGAAACTTTAATTAGGCATTTGGACGAGTTAAAAAAGATCGGTATGGATGACCTTGTCAATGAACGTTATCAACGTATTATGCGATATGGATCCTTTACCGAGGAAATAGCCAAATAGCTTATAATTTTATATTTATTTTAAAAGGCCGGCTTATGTCGGTCTTTTTCGTTTAATATGCCAAACCTAGAATGTTTTACTTCATTATTAGCGTTAAACCCTAACAATATTTATATTGCTTATAGTGGCGGAGTAGATTCCCATGTTTTATTACATCTTATTTCCCTTAACTCCGAGTTAAAGCAGAAAGTTACTGCTGTTTATGTGGATCATGGGTTGCAGCTTGAGTCTGATGCATGGGCAGAGCATTGCCGGGTAGTTGCTTTCACTTTAGGGGTGAATTATCAGGCCATTAAAGTCAAGGTAGGTGAACCTAGAAGAAAAAGTTTAGAGGAGTTGGCAAGGGATGCTCGTTACCAAGCGCTGAAACTTTTACTAGGTCAGAATGATGTGGTTTTATTGGCGCAGCATAGAGAAGATCAAATGGAAACAGTATTACTGCAACTTTTTAGAGGTGCAGGTGTACAAGGTCTTTCTGGAATGCCTGCAAAAATTTCCTTTGGTAAAGGGTATATGTGCCGTCCACTACTTGATATATCTAAACAAGATATTAATGATTATGCAGTAATAAATAAATTATCCTGGATTGAAGACCCAAGTAATGAAAGTGATGATTTTGACCGTAATTTTTTGCGAAACCAAATAATACCTAAGCTAAAGCAAAAATACCCCGCACTTGATACTACAGTTGCTCGTTCAGCCAGGCATTGTGCAAATGCAAGTATACAATTAGAAGAGTTGGCAATAAGTTTATATGAACAAATAGCGGATAAATCAAATCAAATACTTGATATTTTGCAGTTATTACAGCTTAATAAATATAAGCAAACTTTATTAATCAGATATTGGTTTAAAGTAAATCAATTAAGAATGCCGGCGAAAAAAATAGTTGATAATATTATTAATGAAGTGGTGAACGCATCAGAATCTAAGAACCCTGAAATCAAGGGGCAAGGTTATTTTATTAGGCGATATAAAAATAAATTATTTTGTTTGCAAGCTGATAATAGTAAACAGTCACTTGCAGAACAACACTGGCCTGCTAACGAGAGGCAAATAGAACTTACGGACGGTTCAAATATATTTATTGTTGATTCTGTACAAGGAATTCCACAATCTCGTTGGAAATCAGCTGAAGTCGTGGTGAAGTTTCGTAAAGGTGCTGAGAAAATAAGGCTACCAGGAAGAAAAGGGCATCATACTCTAAAAAACTTGTATCAAGAAAAAGGTATTCCACCCTGGCAAAGGAATATGATTCCTTTAATTTATTTAGATGACCAGTTAGCGGCAGTAGCAAATTTATGGGTCAGTACGGAATACTTTAGTATTAATAAGGAAGCTTGTTATCACATTAACAGCAGTACAAAAATTTTTACATTTTCATAGGTTAATTAAATGAGTGATAGCAATATTTATCAAGATCTTCAGCAACTAGGGGGTAAAACAGAACTGCCTGATACGCCTGAACAGGCAATGCTTGAAAGTGTAGAAAATCCTCAAGCAGAGGTTGATTATATGGTGCGATTTGTATCGCCTGAATTTACTTCGCTTTGCCCTATCACTGGGCAGCCAGATTTTGCACATTTAGTGATTGACTATATTCCATCAACACACTTAATTGAAAGCAAGTCATTAAAACTTTTTTTAGGTGCATTTAGAAATCATGGTGCTTTTCATGAAGATTGTACGGTGAGTATTGGACGTCGGTTAATACAAGAAATTGCTCCAAAATGGTTACGAATTGGTGGCTATTGGTACCCTCGAGGTGGTATTCCTATTGATGTATTTTTTGCTCAGGGTGAAATACCTGAAGGAGTCTGGGTTCCCGAGCAAGGCGTGCCATCGTATCGAGGGCGTGGTTAGTCAGTATATATACTTCGCGCGATCACGACTGCGGATTTCTAAGCACTGAATTTTTGCCGATAGCTGCGTTGCTGAAACAGTTGCGTAGCTTGCTATGCGCCTGTTTCATCGCCTTGCTATCGACAAAAATCAGCAGCTTATAAATTCCTCATCCGTGACCGCGCGAAGTATAATTAACTTTAACTTCTCAAATTAACGGTTTAAACCTAAAATGAAAAAACTAATTTTGCTAAATTTATTATGGATTGGAGCTATTAATAACGCCCAAGCTGAAACTATCGGTTGTATTACTACATCCTGGAAGTTAATTGGTGCAAATCATAAGGTTTGTGTCCAAGCATTTGATGACCCTAAGGTGAAAGGTGTTAGTTGCCATATTAGCCAGGCTAAAAAAGGAGGGATAAAAGGAGCTTTTGGGCTGGCTGAAGATCCTTCTCAATTTTCAATTGCTTGTCGTCAGGTGGGGCCAATTACTATTACTGAAGATCTGCCTAAGCAAGAAACAGCATTTAGTAGCGATACCTCTCTGTTTTTTAAAGAAACGCGAGTAACAAGGTTGTATGATAAAAAACGAAAAACTTTAATTTATGTTGCTATTAGCCGAAAACTTATAGATGGAGCCCCTGCAAATAGTATCTCAACAGTACCTGTTATGCCTTGGGGTAAATAAAATTAAGGTATAAGGAGGGTTAAAACTTTCTTGTTTGATTATTAGAATTCACCTAAAGCTGATAAACTATACGGTTTATTTTACAAACCTTTAACTACTCTATAAAACATGAAAAAGATTCTTGTTTCTGACAAATTGGCTGACGACGGTATTAACTATTTAAATGAACAATCTGGTATTCAGGTTCATATTCAAGTAGGGATGAACGAAGATCAGCTGTGTGAGATTATTGGTGATTATGATGCCTTATTAATCCGTAGTGATACTAAAGTCACTAAAAGAGTATTACAAGCAGCAACTAAGCTAAAAGTTGTGGGTCGTGCGGGTATTGGTGTTGATAATGTTGATATTCCTGCAGCGACTGAGCAAGGGGTTATCGTCATGAATACACCGGATGCTAATGCAACAACAACGGCTGAGCTAGCAATAGCGCATATGTTTTCTTTAAGCCGTAATCTGCCAGAAGCGAGTGCTTCTGTACGTGCAGGTAAATGGGAGCGGTCTCAATTAGTGGGCGCAGAAATTAATCATAAAACCTTTGCTATTTTAGGCTTTGGAACGATTGGCCGATTGGCGGCAAAACGTGCTTGTGGTTTAGGTATGCGTGTTATTGCTTATGACCCCTTTGTGGCAGAAGAGATTTTTGATCAATATGGTGCTCAATCGGTTGATTTAGATGCTTTAGTTAAAGAAGCTGACTATTTAACATTGCATTGCCCTATGATTGAAAAAACACGCGGAATTATTGGCGCTGATCAATTAAAAATGATGAAGAAAACTGCCATGTTAATTAACTGTGCCCGTGGTGGTTTAGTCGATGAAGCGGCTTTATATGAAGCACTTAAAAATGGCGAAATTGCTAAAGCGGCATTAGATGTTTATGAACAAGAGCCACCTAAAGATTCTCCATTATTTGAATTAGATAATATTGAGTTTACCCCACACTTGGGAGCTTCAACGCGCGAAGCTCAAGTGGCTGTCAGTGTCGAAATTGCAATACAAGCAGTCACTTATTTAAAAACAGGTGAAGCAATTAATGCTTTAAACTTATCAACCAAAATTTCTGCTGAAGCATTGAAAAAATCACGACCATTTATGATGTTGGCAAATGTGATGGGAAAAATGTTGGTTGATTTAGCGGGCGAGTCAATTAAAACGCTGGAAATCTCTTTGTTTGGTGAAGCAGCAGAAGCAGAAGTCAGACCTGTTTCAGTTGAAGCACTGGTTGGTATTCTGGCAGGTCAAATGTCAACACCTGTTAATAGTGTTAATGCTGAGAATATTGCTAAAAAGCAAGGTATTTCTTTAGTGGAGTCTAAAACTGAAGAGTCTGAAGGCTATGTCTCTTTAGTTAAATTAGTCGCTATTTGTGCGGATAAAACAGTTTCAGTCGTTGGTACTTTATTAGGTGACCGTGACCCGCGCATTGTTAATGTTAATCAGTTTGAAATTGAAGTGGTTCCAGAAGGTACTTTATTAGTAACTGAACATAATGATAAACCTGGTGTGATTTCTGCTATTAGTACTATTCTTGGTGAAGCTAATATTAATATTTCAAGAATGCAGGTAGGTGTACCTGATGCGAGTGATAAAGCAATGGCTGTGATTAGTGTTTCCAGCCCTTTACCGGCTGATATTTTAGAAAAAGTAACAGACCTTTCCTTTGTTAATTGCGCCATTCAAATTAACTTATGAGTTTTGACATCATCTGCTTTGACTGTGACAGTACCTTAAGTAAAATTGAAGGTATTGATGAGTTAGGGCGTGATTCTGGTTTATATGATCAATTGGTAGTATTAACCAATGCGGCCATGAATGGTGAGCTGGCTTTAGAGGAGGTTTATGGCAAACGTTTGTCATTAATTAAACCTGACAAGGCGCAAATAAGTTGGTTGGCCGATTTGTATATCGCTGAAATAGTTGAAGGTGTGGAACAGGTTTTTAGCACCCTATTAGCCCAGGGAAAACAAGTTCATATCATTAGTGGCGGCATCCGTCAGGCAATATTACCTTTAGCTAAAAAACTGGGTTTATCTGCTGACAAGGTACATGCAGTTGATGTTTTGTTTAATAAAGATGGATCATATAAAGCGTTTGACCAACAATCACCACTTGCCAAAAATGGTGGAAAAGCGATTATTTGTAAGCAAATAAAAGCAGAAAATCTGACTATGGCAATGGTTGGCGATGGTAAAACAGATTTAGAAGCAAAAAATGTGGGCGCTAAAGTGATTGGTTTTGGCGGTGTTATGCAAAGAGAAATTGTTGTTGAAGGGGCTGATGTGTTTGTTAAAAATACATCTTTAATGGCTGTTTTACCGCATTTGGCATAACAATGTAGAGCGGACTTCAGTCCGCTATGGAATATGCACGAAATAGCTTGAGCAATTTTTCAAATTATTTTATGCACTTTCTATGAATAATCAGTGTACGTTTATAGCGGACTGAAGTCCGCTCTACAGAAATTTTCGTGCATAGTCTTAAAATAATTTAGAGAGATGGAAGATGGCAGGACATAGTAAGTGGGCTAATATTAAGCATCGTAAAGGTGCTCAAGATGCTAAGCGTGGAAAAATTTTTACTAAAATTATTCGTGAAATTTCTGTTGCGGCAAAAGCTGGCGGTGGAGACCCTGCAAGTAACCCTGGTTTACGTTCTGCAATTGATAAAGCACTAAGTGCTAATATGAAAAGGGATACTATAGATAATACGATAAAAAAAGCCACAGGCACGATGGATGGTATTGTTTATGAAGAGGTACGATACGAAGGCTATGGCCCGGGTGGAACAGCCGTTATGGTCGACTGTTTAACTGATAACAGAAATCGTACGGTAGCTGAAGTTAGACATGCCTTTTCTAAGGCAGGTGGTAATTTAGGTACTGATGGTTCGGTCTCTTATATGTTTAATAAAGTGGGTATTATTAGTTACCCTGATTCAGTGGATGAAGATGCCATAATGGAAGCATCAATGGAGGCTGGGGCTGATGATATCGTAAGCCATGAAGACGGTTCTGTTGATGTTTTAACAACGCCTGAAGATTATTTAATGGTAAAGGAAGCTATGGTCGAAGCAGGCTTCGAGCCAGAAAGCTCAGAAGTCACCATGGATGCTGAAAATAAAACTGAATTAGATGTAAAAAATGCTGAGAAAATGTTGCGATTAATTGATGTTTTAGAGGATTTGGATGATGTGCAAGATGTTTATTCAAATGCTGATATTTCAGAACAAGTGATGGCGGAAGTTGCAGAGCTGTAAGCGATGATAGTTATTACTACTGATAATGAGTGTTTTGGTTAATATATCAATATGACAAATACAATACGGTGACAAGAATTTTAGGTATAGACCCAGGCTCCAGAATAACGGGTTATGGAATTATTGAAGAAACTAGCCGAGGAAGTAGCCGATATATTGCTAGCGGTAGTATCAAAGTAAAAGCAAATTTATTTCCTGAGCGTTTAAAACAGATATTTGATGGCGTTACCGAGGTTATTGCTTTATACCAACCAACTGAAATGGCCATTGAACAAGTTTTTATGCATAAAAATGCAGATTCAGCCTTAAAACTTGGCCAAGCACGAGGTGCTGCTATTTGTGCCTCTATGGTTGCAGGCCTCCCTGTTTCTGAATATGCTGCCAGACAAGTTAAGCAAGCATTAGTCGGTAAGGGTGGGGCGGATAAATCACAAGTTCAACACATGGTGAAAATATTATTATGTTTGCAGGGTGAGTTACAAGAAGATGCGAGTGATGCGTTGGGTATTAGTTTGTGTCATTCACATTATCAACAAACGGAACAACGAATAAAACAGGGTAGTTTATGATAGGTTTTATTAAAGGTAAATTATACTCAAAAACACCCCCTCAATTAGTGCTTGATGTGCAAGGTGTAGGGTATGAGCTGGAAGCACCGATGACCACTTTTTATGATTTGCCTGCTTTAGGTGAAGAAGTGTTACTTTTTACCCACTTGGTGATTAGAGAAGATGCACATATTCTATTTGCATTTTCCACCGAAGCTGACCGTAAAATGTTTAGAGCCTTAATTAAAGTGAATGGTGTGGGTCCTAAATTAGCACTGACTATTCTTTCAGGACAGAGCTCGGAAGAATTTCATCGTTGTATTCATGATAATGATGTGCAAGCTTTAGTGAGATTACCTGGTATAGGCAAGAAAACGGCTGAACGGCTGGTAATTGAGATGAGAGATAGGTTACCCGATACCAGTGGGTCTTCAGATTCAAACCAAGGTGTTTCTGTTGCTCAATTACAAGTAAACCCAAAGCAAGAAGCGATAAGCGCATTATGTGCTTTAGGTTATAAGCCGCAGGATGCCAGTAAAATGGTGCAAAATATTGCACAAGAAGATAAAACTTGTGAAGATATTATAAAACTTGCCTTGCAAGGAACATCGGTAAGATGATTGAAAGTGATCGCTTAATTTCAGCAGTGGGTTCTACTGATGAAGAGCGTCAAGATAGGGCGATTCGACCTAAACGGTTAGCGGACTATATAGGCCAGGAAGAATTGTGCTTGCAGATGGAAATTTTTATTAAAGCGGCCACCGCACGAAGTGAAGCTTTAGATCATGTGTTGATTTTTGGACCACCTGGGTTAGGCAAAACGACACTGTCTAATATTATTGCCACAGAAATGGGGGTTAGCATTCGTCAAACTTCAGGGCCTGTTTTAGATAAGGCTGGCGATTTAGCCGCACTATTAACTAATCTTGAAGCCCATGATGTACTCTTTATCGATGAAATTCATCGATTAAGTCCAGCGGTTGAAGAAATTTTATACCCAGCAATGGAAGATTACCAGATCGACATTATGATTGGTGAGGGACCGGCAGCAAGATCAATAAAATTAGATTTGCCACCTTTTACTTTAGTAGGAGCAACGACGCGTGCAGGGTTACTTACCTCACCTTTAAGGGATCGCTTTGGAATTGTTCAACGTTTAGAATTTTATTCAGTCAAAGAATTATCAACGATTGTTACACGTTCAGCGACAGTATTAGGGATTAGTATTGAGCCAACAGGGGCCGATGAAATTGCCAGGCGTTCGCGTGGAACCCCCAGAATTGCTAACCGCTTGTTACGTCGAGTACGGGATTATGCAGAAGTAAAAGGTAATGGTGTTATATCTAGTGATATTGCCGCTCAAGCTTTGAAAATGCTAAAAATTGATAATAATGGTTTTGACTCTTTAGACAGAAAGTTATTATTAGCAATGATTGATAATTTTGAAGGGGGTCCAGTAGGGCTAGATACTTTAGCAGCAGTTATTAGTGAAGAACGAGGCACAATAGAAGATGTATTAGAACCTTATTTATTGCAACAAGGTTTTCTAATGCGAACACCTAGAGGACGAGTCGTTACCCAAAAAGCGTATCTGCATTTTGGTTTAAAAGTACCAGAGTCTGAGCCAGAAAGTGCTGATCTTTTTAAATAATAATGTTTTCTGAAAATTTCCTTAACATTGCTATTACCCGTAATTCTGTAGAGACAAGGCATGCTTTGTCTCTACAATACGATGGCTTTGACCATTTAAATACTTTCGGGACAATGATTACAGTTTTATTAAAATGACAATATTCCATTGGCCCATCAGGGTTTACTATGAAGATACCGATGCAGGTGGCGTGGTATTTTATGCAAACTATTTAAAATTTTTTGAACGAGCCAGAACTGAAATGCTTCGGCATAAAGGTTTTGAGCAAGATAAGTTAATTGCTGAACAAAAGGTTATTTTTGTGGTCAGAACTGTTCAACTGGATTATTTAACACCTGCTCGCTTTAACGATGTTCTTGAAGCAACAGCTCAGGTAATACAAGCAAAAAAAGTGAGTTTAAATTTTGAACAAATGATTACACGTGATGGCATTGTGTTGTGTAAAGGAAATATACGCATAGCCTGTTTAGATGCAGTAAGCATGAAGCCGAAAGCTATCCCCGATAATATATTACAACAATTACTATGAATAACGATTATTCAGTTTTTCACCTAATTACAAATGCTAGCTTTGTTGTGCAATTTGTAATGTTTATTTTATTGGTAGCTTCTGTTATTTCCTGGACTTTTATTTTTTATAAACGTAAAGAATTTAAACAGGCTTTTCAGGTAACTGATGAGTTTGAACAGGAATTTTGGTCTGGCCAGGATTTAACATTGTTATATAAACAAATAGCAGACAGTGAATTTGAGTCCGAGGGAATAGAAAAAATATTTTTGGATGGCTATAAAGAGTTTTCCAGAATGCAACAAAAAGGGGCTAGTTCGGTCATACAAGTTGAAAGTGCACAAAGGGTAATGAATATAGCAATGGCCCGTGAGTTAGATCGCTTAGAGGAAACCTTACCTTTTTTGGCAACTGTTGGGTCAACCAGCCCTTATGTTGGGTTATTTGGCACTGTTTGGGGGATTATGAATTCATTTAGGGCATTAGGTGATGTTAAACAAGCTACTTTATCACTGGTTGCGCCTGGTATAGCAGAAGCTTTAATTGCAACGGCTATTGGTTTATTTGCCGCTATTCCTGCGGTTGTAAGTTATAACTTTTTTACCACACGGCTAGATAAATTAGCAGGACGATATGAACTTTTTGTGGATGAGTTTGTGGTGTTATTACAGAGACAGGCGCATAGTTAATGGCGCGTCGAGTTAAACGTAGAAAACCAATGTCAGAAATCAATGTTGTACCCTATATTGATGTGACTCTGGTTTTACTGATTATCTTTATGATTACCGCACCTTTGGTTCAAACAGGTGTTGATGTTGATTTGCCACAAGCTGATACCTCGCCTGTTGAACAAAAAGACCAAACGCCCATTATTGTTTCGGTCAATAAGCAAGGACAATATTTTATTGATATTGGTGAGCAAAATGACGAGCCAGTGACGGCAGAAATTTTGCTTTATCGTGTTGCGGCTGTGTTAAGAAATAAACCAGGGACTCCCGTTTATATTAGAGGTGATCTTGCTGTTGCCTATGGCAAAGTGGTGAGTGTTATGGCTGCTTTAAAAAATGCAGGTGTACCCAGTGTAGGTTTAATGACACGTTCATTTGAACAATAAAAGATGACAATGATTCAAAAATTTGGTCTGTACTTTGCGCTTGCTTTAATATTACACTTAATTTTATTCAGCGCATTTGGAATTAATATAGCGGATGAGCCAGAATTAAGTAAACAAAAACCTTTACCGGAAATTATTAAGGCATCCATTTTAGATGATGAGAAAATACAGCAAGAAGCTAATCGATTAAAAGCTCAAGCAAAAAGTAAACGTATTGCTCAGAACAAGCAACAAAAAGATTTAGAAAATAAACGAAAAAAAGAGCAAAGGCTTTTACAAGAAATTAAAAATAAAAGGCAACAAGAAGAGAAGAAGGCTAAAAAATTAGCTTTGCAACGTAAACAGCAAGCTATAAAAGAGCAGAAAAGACTCAATGAATTAAACAAGCAAAAAGCCATAGAAGCGGCTCGCTTGGCAAAAATCAAAAAGCAAAAACGGGCTACTCAAAAACGTTTAGATGAGTTAAAGAAAGCAAAACAAAAAGCAGCTGAACTCGCTAAGAAAGCTGAACAAAAAAGACAACATGATTTGCTAGTAAAAAAACAGCAAGAAGTTGCAAAAAGACAGCGTGAGGCTCAAGAAAAAGCAGCACAATTGCAAAAACAACAGGAAGCAGAAATTGCACAAAGAGCGCAGAATAAGAAAACGACGATCTCAGTAACGGCCGCCATTCAACAAAAGGTTAATAGCCGTTGGATTCGTCCGGTCTCATCAGTTAAAGGCTTAAGGTGTACAATCAGAGTAAAATTATTACCGACAGGCGATGTAATGGATGTTCAAGTAATTAAAGGAAGTGGCGATAATATCTTTGATAATTCGGCTGCCAATGCAGTGCGTAAAGCATCTCCATTACCTGTACCGAAAAGCCGGACTTTATTCAGCAAACATTTTAGAACATTTACATTTAATTTTAACCCTGAGTAGTTTTGATACTATATTTTTTCAAGATAATTTATATATGATAGCTAATTTATTAACAAGATTGTGTCTTATTGGTTTAGCCACAATATTCTCTCCTTTAGCGCGTGCTGAGTTAACCATAGAAATTACTAAAGGCGTTGAGGCTGCTATTCCTTTAGCCGTTGTGCCTTTTGCTTATCACGGTTCAGCGATGCCAAGATTAGCCAATAATTTGGCATCTGTTATTAGTGCTGATTTGTCTCGTAGTGGGTTATTTAAAGCATTAAATAAACGAGATATGCTGACTAAACCATCGATAGGGGATAAAGTTAACTTTAGAAATTGGCAAGCTTTGGGGCAGGATTATTTAATTGTTGGTAGTGTAAATGAAGTGTTGGGGCAGTATGAAGTGCAGTTCCAAATGTTTGATGTCAACAAAAATGAAGGCCTGTTGGGTTATCGCTTATCCGTTAAAAAAAACGAATTAAGACGAACAGCACATCATATTAGTGATTTGGTCTATCAAAAATTAACCGGTAAAAAAGGTGATTTTAGTAGTCGTATTGCCTATATTGCAACAACAAGAATTGGGCCTCGTAAAAGAAAGATATATAAATTGTTAGTCGCTGATGCCGATGGGTTTAACCCAAAAGCCATTGCTTCCTCATGGGAACCTTTAATGTCACCAGCCTGGTCACCTGATGGCAAAAAAATAGCTTATGTTTCTTTTGAACATAAAAAATCGGCAATCTATATACAGCGTTTAGCTGATGGTAAAAGAACACAATTAGTTTCTTATAAAGGCATTAATGGTGCGCCTGCTTTCTCACCTGATGGTACAAAATTGGTTTTAACTTTATCTAAAGATGGCAGCCCTGATATTTTTATTTTAAATTTACGGAATAAACGATTATTGAGATTAACAAAAAGCTATGCCATTGATACTGAGCCTTCATGGTCTCCTGATGGGCAATCAATTATTTACACCTCTAATAGAGGAGGAAAGCCACAGTTATATTTAATTTCCTCTCAAGGAGGAAGGTCTAGCCGGTTGACTTTTGATGGAGACTATAATGCCCGAGGGCAGTTTTCTGCTGATGGTAAAAGTGTGGTTATGGTTCATGCCAATAAGGGAGACTATAGAATAGCTATAATGGATTTGGCGACTCATACACTCAATGTATTAACTGAAGGAAAATCTGATGAATCCCCTAGTTTTTCGGCAAATGGTGATATGGTGTTATATGCAGCCAAAAAAGCAGGAAAGAGCATTTTATCCGCAGTCTCTGCTGATGGTAGAATGCACCAAAGTTTTACTTTTGATAGAGGAAATGTGCGTGAACCAGCCTGGTCACATTAAACTTTATTCTAACCTAGATATAAATTGAAGCACTTTAAGTAAAGAGATTAAAAAATGAAATTTAATAAATTAGCGTTAACTTTTGTAATCAGCACTGTGATCTTAACAGCTTGTACTTCAACAGATAAAAAAGATGCGAACTTGCTAGGGACAGAATTACAAAATGAACCAGAAACATTAGTCACTAGCGGTTTAGATACTAACTCTATTTCCGGTGAGCAATTATTAACACAAGGTTTAACAGAAAGTGAGTTAAATGCTAACGCTATGAATTCATTAAGTAGTTTAGGTTCTGAATTTAGCGATCCTGCCAACCTTTTATCAAAGCAGACTATTTATTTTAAGCATGATAGTAGTCAGATTCAGCAGGATTTTATACCTGTTATTGCTGCTCATGCACAATATTTAGTGCAACATCCAGGGCAACGAGTTATTTTAGAAGGCCATACTGATGAACAGGGTTCCAGAGAATATAATATTGCTTTAGGTGAGCAACGTGCTAAGTCTGTTTATAGAATGCTGAGTGCACAAGGGGTGCCTAATCAGCAATTAGATGTTGTAAGCTATGGTGAAGAAAAGCCGGCTTCTGAAGGTTCAGGTGAAGCTTCTTGGCAGTTAAATCGTCGAGTTGAAATTGCTTATCAGGTGAAATAAATGAAAAAGATCATGCTTATGCTGTTATGTTCATATTCCAGTGTGTATGCAGCCCCAAGAGTATTACCACCGGTCGTTGATAACTCTATTTACCCTGAGGGTGCAGGTCTGAGCAGATCAGCACCTTCTGCAAATGTGATCTATGAAATATTAGGTCGCTTAGAGCAATTGCAAGTTGAAGTTCAGCAGCTTAGAGGTGTTGTTGAAGAACAAAATCATACCATTGCTAATTTAAAAAAACGACAAGGCAATATTTATTCTGATCTGGATATGCGTTTACAAGAGTTAACAAAAGTAAAAGGACAGCCACAAAATATTGCAGGTACAGAAAACTATTTGACTCCTGAACAAACGAACTCAGTCAATAAAACGAAGAAAAATGCCAGTCATGTAAAAACGATTGTAGAAAAGCTAGTTATTACAGATAAAGAGCGTTACCAGAAAGCTTATGAACTGTTAAGAAATGGGCATAATAACCAAGCAATTTCTGCCTTTAATGCATTAATTGCAGACTTTCCAGCTAGCGAATATGCTGATAATGCACAATATTGGATAGGTGAAGCTTTTAAAGCCAACCAAGAAATGGAGCCTGCTAAAGCAGCATTTCTTAAAGTCGTGATGAAATATGCTGGAAGTCCAAAAGTACCAGATGCTTTGTTAAAATTAGGTTATATTGAGTTTGAAGAAAAAAACATGGCGAAAGCACGAGATTACTTTACCCAAATCACAGCGGCCCACCCACAGACAACAGCTGCGCATTTAGCAGCCAAAAAACTACAGCAAATGGTAGAAATGCAGCGTTAATGGATAAATTATTACGTATTACAGAAATTTTTTATTCTTTACAAGGTGAAAGTAATACCGTTGGTTTGCCAACAGTATTTATCCGCTTAACAGGTTGCCCACTTAGGTGTAGCTATTGTGATACTGCTTATGCTTTTTCGGGTGGAGAAAAACAGACGATATCAGCAATAATTGACCAAGTTGATCAATATAAAGCTAAATATATTACCGTGACAGGGGGGGAGCCTTTAGCCCAAGTTAATTCCCATGAATTGATCAGGCAACTTTTAGATAAAGGCTATGTTGTTTCTTTAGAAACCAGTGGTGCAATTGATATTTCCTCTGTTGATAATCGAGCCGTTAAGGTTATGGATATAAAAACACCTGCTTCAGATGAGATGGATAAGAATATTTACCAAAATATTCAATATTTATCTGCTACAGATCAGCTTAAGTTTGTTATTGCTGATGATACGGATTATCAATGGTCTAAAGCAATTATTCAGCAATATGATCTAGCTAGTCGCTGTGAAATTTTATTCTCTCCAGTTATGGGTGAAATGAATCCAACACTATTGGCTGAAAATATTATTAATGATAATTTACCTGTACGATTTCAAATTCAATTACATAAGTATCTTTGGGATGATGCCCAAGGGAAGTGAAAAATAACACATGCAAAAGAAAGCCATCATCCTTTTATCAGGAGGATTAGATTCAATTACTGTTCTAGCACAAGCTAAAAAACAAGGTTACCAATGTTATGCTTTAAGTTTTGATTATGGCCAGCGTCATAATGCTGAACTGAATGCAGCAAAAAAAATTGCACAACATTATCAAGTTGTTATGCATAAAGTGATTAATTTAGGTTTAGGCTCTATTGGTGGTTCAGCACTGACGGATGATCATATTGCTGTTCCTAATACGCCACAACAAGGTATTCCTGTTACTTATGTACCCGCCAGAAATACTATTTTTTTGTCTTTTGCATTAGGCTGGGCTGAAGTTTTAGCTGCATATAATATTTTTATTGGTGTTAATGCAGTTGATTATTCTGGTTACCCTGATTGCCGACCAGCCTTTATTAAAGCCTTTCAAACCTTAGCTAATTTAGCCACTAAAGCAGGTGTTGAAGGTAAAGAAATTAAAATACACGCCCCACTTATTAATTTAAGCAAAGCTGATATTATCAAACAAGGTACTGTTTTAGGGGTTGACTATCAGCATACGGTTTCCTGTTATTCAGCAGATAAAGAAGGTCGTGCTTGTGGTGTATGTGATGCC
>CAYYNM010000026.1:0-2346 GCA_964472945.1 uncultured Methylomarinum sp.
TAAATCCCCTGTGAAACCAATATCTTGAGCCCTGTTATCCGCATTGAAGTCACGGATTCAGGAATTAATTTACTTCCAAACACCTATAGCACGGTTTAATTCTGCTTCTGCTCGTAAAGCATCAAATTTTGCAGCTATATCTCTGGCATGTGATTTGTCTCTGGCAACTTCTGCTTCAATATAACGAGTAACTGTTACTGTTCCTGCTTTACGTTGTTCGTTTACTAAGCGGAGAGCCTCTTCTGACGCGATTACTGCGCTTGATGTTACCTTTATTCTTGTTAATGCTTCTATTGCTTTTAAATGAGCTGATTTAACTGACTTTTCAATTATTAACTGAGTTTGTTTTGCTGATTTCTGAGCAATGGCTAATTGATGTTCTGCTTTCTTGATTTTACTACTATTTCGAAAGCCAGAAAAAATATCTAGTTCAACGATCACACCCGCAGTGACATTATCTCTGTTTGTGTTGTAATCCAAATCTTTACTATCTGACCCGTAAGAGACGTAAGCATCAGCTTTTGGTAAATAAGCTCCCTTAGCAGCATTCAGTTGTTGTTTTGCTATAACTATCTGTTTATTTGCAGCTTGTATTTCGGGGCGTTGATTCATTGCTACAGTCAGTAAATCTCTAAAGTTATTATCTATTTGTGGTATTGTCCACTCGGTTGATGCGTTTACGTCAAATGCTTCACCTGCCGTAATACCTAATAAACTTTTTAAACTTGTTTTGCTTAATTCAATAGCATTTGAAGTTTGTATTTTAATATCTTGTGCCTCTGCTAATTGTACTTGTAGTGTGAGTACGTCAGATTTTAAAAGAGATCCTGCCAGATATTTGTTTTTACTTTGCTTTAGTTCATTCTTAACGGCTTCAATGGAACGGTCAGATACATGGTCAATTTCTATTGAGGCTAAATAAGCGTAAAAGGTAGAGCTGACAGTTTGGATAAGTTGATTACGAACTGCCGATTTATTTAATGTCGCTGCTTCTACATCGAGTTGCGCGGCTTTGGAGTTATAATAATCTTGTCCCCCCCTAAAAAGAGAATAGCGAGCAGTTACTTCTGGTCGGTAGTTATCAATTCCTCCCGGGTTGTTAAAGTCGATTGAAGGGTTGGGAGATAAATCTAATCGTCGCTGGGATATAATCATACCAAAAGCACGAGAGGGGTTTGTGGTATGGGTATAAGATAAACGGGTTGTTATACTAGGGTAAAAACTAGATAAGGCTATATCTAATTGAGCTTCAGCTTGAGCAATTCTTTCTTGCATAATTTGCAAATTAGGGTTGTAAATCAGCGCGTGATCAATTGCTTGCTGCAAATTATAGCTATTATTTTCTGTTGCAGTGACAGGAGCCGAGTTGAGAATTAACAACGTAGCAATCAGTAATGGTTTTTTATATAAGGTAAGCATAATTTTGCAAGGATAAGTTATAAGTTAAGCCAAGTACTACCAATATTCTCGGACAGCCTCCTAGTATTCAAACTGTATCTAATTTCCCTTCTTTTTAATATTCGGCTAAGGAATAGGAAAAGCCTAAGGATTTGATGTGTATTATTATATTCTAATGTATGGTGATTAAGAAGAACTATATGGGTTATTGAGCTTGTTAATAAATATCAACTTTCTTAAGAGTATGCAAGATCAATACTTAAGTTGCTATAAAGCAGTGAGGGTTTTTGGCAGACAATTAATAGAACTATTGCTGAATATAGGAAATGGATGAAAATTAATCAATGTTATTTGTGGCTAATGATAGAATTTAGTTTTACTTCTCTTTAACTTATAACTTCTATGACAAAAAAAGCTATATTGCTCGCTAATTTAGGATCTCCTGATAAACCAAAGACTAAAGAAGTTAGAAAATATCTTAATCAATTTCTAAGTGACCCTTATGTTATTCATTTACCCTGGTTGCTAAGACGAATAATTGTAAGCCTGTTTATTTTGCCAACTCGGCCTAAAATATCTGCAAAAGCTTATCAAAGTATCTGGGCTAAGGAAGGTTCACCCTTATTATTTTTGTCTGAACAGTTAAAACAGGCTGTACAAGCTAAGCTTGATTGTCCTGTTGCCATAGCTATGCGGTATGGTAAACCTAGTATAAAAAAACAATTGCTATCCCTGGTTAAAGATCAGGGGGTTACTGAAATTTTATTTATTCCTTTATATCCACACTATGCTGAAAGTACAGTCACCACTTCTGTTGAGGAAGCTAAACGGGTGATTAAAAAATTTAAGCTTAAAGTGTCTTTACAGGTGCAACAGCCTTTTTATCAACATGATGACTATATCTCAGCTTTAGTGAATAGTGCGCAACCTTATTTACAGCAACCTTAT
>CAYYNM010000026.1:2446-15153 GCA_964472945.1 uncultured Methylomarinum sp.
GCAACCTTATTTACAGCAACCTTATGACCATTTATTGTTTAGTTATCATGGTTTGCCTGAGGTTCATATTAGCAAACTGGATAAATCAAAAAAGCATTGTTTAAAAACGGTTGCCTGTTGTAGTAAACCTCATAAAGTGCATAAAACTTGCTACCGGCATCAGGTGTTTCAAACAACACGTTGTTTTGCAGAAAAAGCCAACTTACCAGCGGGAAAATATTCTGTTGCATTTCAATCGCGGCTTGGCAGGGCAAAGTGGTTAGGCCCCAGTACAGAAGAACGTTTACGTGACTTGGCTGAAAATGGAGTTAAAAATGTATTAGTTATTTGTCCGTCTTTTGTAACAGATTGTTTAGAAACATTAGAAGAAATTGCAATTCGGGGGCAGCAGGTGTTTAAAGAAGCTGGAGGAGAATCCTTGACTTTAATCCCCTGTTTAAATGATAACGAAGAGTGGGTCGATACATTAGTCTCCTGGTGTTAAGCCACTTATTAATACAATTATGTATTTATTTCTGTTAATTGTTTTTCTTATAAGCTATGGCTCGCTTTATCCTTTTGATTTTGTGCAACTGACTAATGAATCTGCTGACTTAAAAACACTGTTCAAAACGTGGGGAAGTTATACCCACCAAGGCGATATACTAGCAAATTTAATTTTATTTATACCCTTTGGAATAATAGGTACACGGGTAATAGAGGCTAAATTTAATCAATTTGTTGCAATATCTATTATCTTGTTTTTAGGCTTGTGTCTTAGTATTATTTTGCAGGTTGGGCAAATATATTTACCTAGTCGAGATGCTAATTTAAGTGATGCAGTACTCAACTTTATAGGGACTATAGCGGGTGTTTTTATAGCCGTTAGTTTAAATACAAAAGAATCTTTAATTGCTGCCGCTAAACCTCATCTTAATTCATTTCCCATTCTACTGCTTTTTAGTTGGTTTGCTTATAGATTAATGCCATTTGTACCAAGCTTGGATTGGCAGGAAATAAAAAATGGAGTTAAACCTGTTTTTCTTTTTTCTACATGGGAATTAAGCAGAATATTTCATGATGCTACTGCCTGGTTGATCGTTTTTTATATACTTTGCAGACACAAGCGAAAAAAGCTACCAATAATTTATTTTTCCAGGCTAATATTGCTGTGTTTTACCCTTGAAATTATTATTGTTAATAATACAGTGAGTCTGTCCAATGTTGTTGGTGCAATATTAGCACTTGTTTCATGGTGGGCATTTTTCTCATATTTAACAAATATTTCAGCATGGCTAGCTATTATGTTGCTTATCACGCTTTTTGTTTCGGGTTTTTCTCCTTATCAACTGTCTGCCTCGACGCAGACTATGCAACTAATACCTTTTTATGGTTTTTTAGCAGGGTCAATGCTAGTCAATACGGCCTCCCTTTTAGAAAAATTCTTCTTATATGGTGCTCTTGTTTGGTTGCTTCATAACCTTGATTTAAAACTGTGGGTAGCCATTTTAATAACAGTCAGTGTGACCAGTTGTATTGAGTTTGGACAGATTTTTCTGGTAGGACATTTGGCTGAAATTACGGATCCTCTATTGGTTATTTTGATTGGTCTTTTGATAGATACAGTAGATAAAACAGTTGGTAAGTATTAAATATAAAAAGGCAGCTAATGCCAACTTTTTTTGTTAGAGCATATAGCTATAATAACTTGATTAACAGTAAATTGTGAATGTTAATTAATCTTATTTGTAGTTTTATTGGTGGCTTTTTTACTAAAAAACTAGACAAAACATAGCTGACTACTATGCTTAAAATTAACCATTTCCAAGATTGAGAATTAGTTATTCAATGTCTATTACCGATAATAAGCCGCTTCCTGCTTTTGTAGATTCTGATAATAGTTTTATTGTTAAGGAATTATTATGGCTTTCAGAAAATCAATCAACGGAATGTCTATATCAACAAATAATCTCCAAGGTATTGAGGAAACCTAATAAGTTGATGTTTCATTTACAACGAATATACTTTACCTATAACTCTGAGATGCATGAACAATTGTATGCTGCTTTAGTTGATTTGTTATGGATATTGGAGGGAAAAGGTTTGGCACTTAGCCATAGGATGGTCAACGCGACTCGATCTATATTGACTGAAGCCCAAGCTAAGACGTTAGATAAATATTTAAAAAAACAAAATATTAATTTGCTTTTAGGCAATAAGTTTTCTGTATGCACATCTGGGAGTATCAATTATCAAGCTCTTGTTATTAAAAAAATAGCCACGATTGATGAGCGTTACGACCCATTAGAATTAGCAAAAGATTATATTGAATATAGCCAACTGGAATCAGCACTGCAAACACTTGAAAATGCGTTAATAGATGAGCCTGATAGACAAGATATACAAGCTGAGTTGCTAGACCTGCTAAAGAAAACCAGTAATACGGTAGCATTTAAAAGAATAACAGATACTTTATTAGCAAATGGTTGGAAGGAGTCCACTGAATGGCTGGATATAGCTGACTACTTTGCAGGGATAAGTAGTGAAAAATAAGAAACTTATACCACTGAAACTTGCACTTTATGGAATGGATAACCGTGCATATAAAATGATGTGTATGTACCTTAAGGGTCCCTGTAAAGGTATAGCAGTTGTAGTTGATGAGGCTGAAGCTGAAATTGATTTGTTGGATGCAGATCATATAAAAGCAAAAGATTTACTGGATGAGCTAAAAGCCAGAGTACCTAATCGGCCTCTTATTATTCTGTCATTAGAAAAACTGTCAATAGAAGGGGCTATATACGTTAAAAAACCGGTTGAAACATTAACACTTGTTACTGCACTTAAGCAAGCTAAAGCAAACCTTACTGCTGATGGTTCTAAAAAAAACAAGGTAATACCAAAGCCAGAAATAATTCAGAAAGAGACTGAAAATGTCGTTAAAGAAGAGTTGCCAGTCACTAAACAGATAGATAAGGAAGAAAAAAAGAAAGTATCAAAGCATAGAACGGCAATGGACTTAACCGAAAGTAGCTTTTCAGCTTACATGGGTAATGTTGAGGGTGTGGACTTTACTGATTCAGAACAGGTATTAAAAGCCTCTTATAATCCTAAAGGCTATTTCTTAGGCTTTGTACAATCAGCTCTTAAGGTATGTAAGGCTAAAAACCGAATTTTACAATTAAATTCAGGCTGGAAACCCTTAATTGTTTTCCCCCATAGCCAAGAAATTTGGTTGGATGTTGAGGATAAGCAATTAAGAGCATTTGCAGGTGTTGCAATATCTAAAAATGGTTCTAAAGCCATGTCATTAACACTTATTGATCATGAAAAATTTAAGTCTCAACCAAAAATGGAAGGTTTTTATGATACGGATCATTTTTTGTGGAAGCTGGCAGTATGGACCTCAAAAGGTAGATACCCAAACACGATTGATATTAACAAACCCGTTTATTTGATGCAGTGGCCTAATTTTACGCGTTTAGTTGTTACTCCGCATGCTATGCGAATTTCTGCATTGTTAATAAGAGGGCCAAGGACTGCTATGAGTATTGCTAATACTTTAAATATTAAACCACAATATGTTTTTGTATTTATTAGTGCCGCTAATATTTTGGGACTTGTTGGGCAGGCGAAACGCCAGGTTGATCAGTTAATAGCACCTGCTGAAGTTAAGCTAACAAAAACAAAAGGTTTGTTAAGTAGAATACTAGGACGTTTAAGAGGGTAGGAAATTTTAAAAACAATGACTCAATATAAAATTATTTTTACTGGGCCTGTGGGCGCTGGCAAGACAACGGCAATAGATTCAATTAGTGATGTACCACCCGTTAAAACAGATGCAGCGGCAAGTGATATGACTAAAAGTCGAAAAGAGGCAACTACAGTTGCTATGGATTATGGCATTATGAATTTGGATGATGGTGAAAAAATTCATTTATATGGTACACCTGGACAAGAGCGTTTTGATTTTATGTGGGATATTTTAACGGTTGGTGGTATTGGGTTGATTTTGTTATTAGATAACACCCGAGCAGACCCTTTTAAGGATATGCAGTTCTTCTTAGATTCTTTTGGCAAATTTATTGCCGAAACCAGTGTTGCAATTGGGGTGACTCAAATGGATTTAAGCAGTAAACCGAGTATTAATGATTATCATAAACAACTGCAAGATACAGATTTGAAACCTGCAATATTTGCCGTTGATGCACGAGTCAAGAATGATGTTTCTTTATTGGTTCAAGCTCTACTTTTCTCGCTTGATCCTGGCTTGGAGGGAGAGTAGAGCATGAGTGAGTATATATTAGCAGATAATTTGTTTCTTTATCCAACACCTGTAGGTGCTTATTATGCAGTTGCCTCACCTGAGCAAGATAAGGCTAGAAAGTTTATTAAAAAACTTTTACAGCAAACTGAAACTCCCGTATTAAATGTGGAAAATTTAATGCAGTTAATGGATGAAGAGGGTGAGAATAAAGCTTTAGATTCTCTGGTTCATTATCAAAAATTAGGCTGGGTTCAGGGTATCGAGAAAGCTGTAAAAGCACCAGTAGGTTCATTAGAAAAAATATTACCCGGGTTACTTGAAAGTGTTTCTGAAACAGGAAAAGTCCTATTAGCTGATGATCAGGGTTTTTATCTGGCATGTAGTGGTTTTCCTCATGAAGTTGCAGAAGAGTTATCAGCATTAAGTGCAGAAATTGCTACAGTACATAAACGGCGCTCAGGTTTGCTAATGAATAATTTAGGTATTGCTAGCCATGCCTGGGCAATTGTTGATGCATTTGGTAGTAGTCAAACTGGTTTTTGGCCAATATTTATAGGCAAAAACCGATTTGTTATTGTTATTTCGGGTATCCCTCATTTTAATCAATCTGATTTCGTCTCACTGGTTTGGGCTTTAAATATTCGATATGCTGAATAAGGTAGATAAAAATCTGGTTTTAAAATTCACTAATATAAGGAGTTAATATGAAAGCTGATATGCTGACATCAATTTTAAACGAACTTAATGGAACGTCTGCTGATATTGAAGCCTCAGGGGTTATATCAACAGATGGATTAATGATGGCCTCCGTCTTGCCTGCTGGGTTAGATGAAGATCGGGTGGGGGCCATGAGTGCGGCAATGCTATCGTTGGGAGATAGAACCGCACAAGAGCTTAATCGAGGGGGTTTGGAACAAGTACTGATTAAAGGAGATAGTGGTTATGTGCTGATGACCTATGCAGGTGAAGAAGCGGTATTAACCGTTATGGCAAAGACCAATGCAAAATTGGGGCTTATTTTTCTGGATGTTAAAAGAGCAGCTGAAAGTATTACAGAAGTACTTTAAAGCTATTAATAGTTTCAGACAGGAGTATTTATGATTAGTGATATGAAGCCTGAAGATATCGTGGGTGACTATAAAGAAGTTACGCTCGACTTATATAACTCAATCTCCAGAAAAATTTTATACACTGAGGTTGAAACACCTTACCCTGATGGTAAGCTTATTGTATCAACCACCACGCCCGATGGGGTTATAACACATGTAAATCAATCTTTTATAGAGATGTCAGGATTTACAGAAGAGGAATTAATAGGAGCTCCCCATTCTATTCTTAGGCACCCCGATATGCCACCTGCTGCTTTTCAAGATTTATGGGATACCGTCAATAAAGGTAAAAAATGGCAGGGGTTTGTAAAAAATCTGCGTAAGGATGGAGGGTATTACTGGGTTAAAGCAACCGTTATCCCAAATATTAGAAGGGGTAAGCTTGAAGCGTATACTTCGGTGCGTAGAAAACCATCTCGCAGCAAAGTGGATGAGTGTATTAAGCTTTATCCAACTTTATTTTAATAGGGAGATTATGATGTCATTCATGTTTACAGTAAGTCCCGATTTCACCCCTGACCACCTATCTGGCTGGTATATTTTTAATACTTGGATACAAAGACAAACAGACACTGCTATTCATTTGGAAATGTACAATGATTTTCATAGCCAAAGAGAAGCCATACAAAATGATAAAATTGATTTGATCTATGCAAACCCATTCGATGCGGCGATGTTAGTGCGCGAAAAAGGTTTTCAGCCCTTGGTCAAAGCAGTAGGAGAAGCTGATGAAGCCATAATTGCTGTTAGTGCAGAAAATTCTCTGGCAGATGTTGCTCATTTGCCAGAGAAGACTAAAGTAGCCTTTACTGAAGACCCAGATGTGCATTTAATGGGAATGATTATGTTGGAACCTGCTGATTTGGATAAAACTAATATTATTGAAGTGCCTTCAGATACTTATGTGCTGGTTGCAAAACATTTATTAAAAGGAGAGGCCGATGTAGGAATATTTTTGGCTGAATCGTATGATGACCTTTCTTCAATGATTAAAAAACAACTAAGAATTTTGGTTAGAAGCCAAATAAGCGTTATTCATCACTCCTTAATGATTGGGCCTAAATTAGTAGACAAAAAAGAACAGTTTCAACAAGTATTATTAGAGATGAATACTGATGAAAAAGGACAGGGCGTATTAAAAAGCCTTGGTTTTGAGGGCTGGGAAAAGGTTGAAAACGATGAAATGGAATTTATGATTGACTTGATGGATGCTTTAAATACTTGATTAGTTAGCTATGATAAACAAGTTACGGCATCTTTCATTTTAACCCCAAAGTAGCTTACACTTTTTAAGTGGAAAATAGTAGTACCCCTTATAGGATGTGCTGAGGTACGAAGCGCATCAGCTAAGATGAGCTTGATGCGCCTCCTAACGTCGGCACATCCTATAGAAATATAAAGTATAAAGTGTAAACTGGAAAATGAAAGATGCCCAGGTTACCTAGTTGAAATATAATGAAACCTGATAACCCATAAGTCTCCGCCAAATTAGAATGCAGGAATGATGAGCTGTGTAGCTGCTTGTTTTTAAAATGGCAGAAGCCTTATGAGTAATCAGCTCAGAGGCTGTGACTTATATATTTTTTTACAAATACTGTTTTATAAAATAAGGCTATGTCACCGTTAAGCGTTGAAAATATTAAATCATAACATTAACTTAATAATCCTTCTTTGGATCAAATAACAACTCTGGTCTGCCTGTTAAGTAGCCTTGAAAGTAGTCTACACCCAGTTCATGTAATTTTTTCTGCTGTTCAGGGTACTCTACATATTCAGCAATAGTTTTTTTGTTTAAAAGTTTGGCCGATAAAATGATAAAACGGATGACTTGTTCTGAGTAAGGCTTGTTTAACATATGTTGTACAAAATAACCGTCAATTTTAAGGTTATCCACATGAAATTTAGACAGGTTAGCCAAGTTGCTAGAGCCAATGCCAATATCATCTAATGATAGTTGACAACCCAGTTCATGTTTTAATTTAAACATTAATTGGGAGGCTTGTTCATAATCCTTATCGGCAACATTTTCAGTAATCTCAAAACAGACTTGTTTAGGGTTAACATTATATTGTTTGAACAAGTTTTTTGCTGAATCAAAAAATTGGGGGTACCGTACTGTGCTACCTGATATGTTGATTGAATAGATGGTATTTGTGGGATGAAGCTGTATAAAACGACAGAAATTTTTAATCACGTAAAGATCCAGTTCTCGACTGACGTTAAATAGTTCTGCCGTTTTAAGAAACTTGGCGGGTGGGAATACGCGGCCATTTGGGTCTTTATAACGTAATAAAATCTCGGCTTTATTGGCACTTTTCTGAGGAATAGCAGAAACAATCGGTTGGGCATATAAAATAAAATGTTTTTCAATTAAACCAACTCTTAAAAGGGGTAATGAATGTAAACTATCAAAATATTGATGTAATCTTTGATTATCAGGTTGTACAACTTTAACAATGCTATTACCTACGTTTCTGGCTTGATACAATGCTTCTTCTGCCGCAGTGATAGCAAGTTCTGGCTTGTTATAAACGGGGGCTAATGGTGTTAAACCAATAGTTAACTTTGGATAATAGGTTTTAGCTGTTTTTTTATTTTTATAGGCATTGATTTTAATCGATTTTTGGTCAAGATTTTTTGCCAGTAGCTCAGCAATGTCGACGGACTCCTGTACAGGGTGTTCTAAAATTAAAGCAAAAAGGTGATGATTAAGTTTTGTACTATACGAACAATCAGAATCAAACGCATGTTTAAGTATTATTTTTTCTATAATGCTAATTAACTTATGTTCTGCCCAGAACCCTTGTAACAACCGGGCAACTTGAATGGCATTATTTATTTCGATAAAAATTAAACATGAGTTTCCTTGCTTTTGATTGCATTGCTGCTGCATTATGACCAAGAAATCATGGTAATTCATTAATTTCAGTTTATTGTTTATTTTTTTACCGTGCTTCCTAAGTGCTTTTACAGTCGAATAGGTTGAAACAAAATAGGGAACAAGGTAAGTTAAGCCAATTTTTATCCAGTCAATGAATTGTATGTGACCCAAGTAAAGTTTGTCACCATAATTTACCAACATAAGTACAGTTCCAACTAATATTGCCAGCTTTCCTGAGCACATCATTACATCCCGTTGGAAAGCACACTGTAACCAGGGTATTAGGGTGTTCATATTAGTTAATCACGCAAACAGGGTTGTTAAACATTTCGCTATTAGCCTGTTTAATATCTTCGGCATAATCGTCTGGAAAGGGTTCTGTCAATAAACAGCCCGTTTTCAAAGAGGGATAAATAGTTTGATAGTGGCTGATTTGTGTTTGACTGGTACGTCTGAATATATGTTGTCGGTTAAGTTCTTCGGTTGTAGATAAGCCAACGGCTGCAATTATTTCAGCGGTACTTTTAATGGTTTCATGGTGGAAATTGGCAACTCGTTGGCGCTTGTCTTTTATATCCAGCCCTTTTATTAAACGAGGTTGTTGGGCTGTTATCCCAGTAGGGCAGTTACCTTTATTACATCGTAATGATTGAATACAGCCCATTGCCAACATCATGCCACGAGCACTATTGCATAAATCAGCCCCCAGACTTAAACGTTTAACAATATGGAAACCGGTAAAAATTTTACCTGATGCAATAATCTTAATCTCTTTTTTTAAATCAAAACCAATCAAGCAATTACTTACAAAAACAATAGCATCCATTAATGGCATACCTATGGAGTTAGTGTATTCCAAAGGAGCAGCACCTGTTCCTCCCTCTCCACCATCAACAGTAATAAAATCGGGTTTAATCCCCGTTTCGAGCATAGCTTTACATAAAGCGATAAAGTCACTGCGTTGACCGATACATAATTTAAAACCAATGGGTTTCCCAGCAGACAAAGTACGTAATTTATGAATAAATTGCATCAGTTCTTTGGGTGTGGAAAAACTTGAATGGGTTGCAGGGGAATTGATTTGAGTATAAGGCTCGACACCTCTAATTGTAGCAATTTCTGGAGTATTTTTGCAGGCGGGTAAAACACCACCATGCCCCGGTTTAGCACCTTGAGATAGTTTAATTTCTATCATTTTAACAACTGTCAAATTGGCATTTTTAGTAAACTGGTTTTTATCAAATTGACCATTTTCTTTTCTGCAACCAAAGTAGCCTGTACCAATTTGCCAAATCAAGTCCCCTCCATTATTTAAATGATATTGACTGATTCCACCTTCACCTGTGTTATGGGCAAAATTCCCCAGTTTAGCACCACCGTTTAATGCCATAATGGCATGACTACTTAATGCGCCAAAACTCATAGCTGAAATATTTAGCAAACTGGCATGGTAAGGTTGTTTACAATCACTTCCTCCTACCCAGATGCGCAGATCATGATTAGTATCAGACAAGCTTTTAGCGGCTAATGAATGAGCAATCCATTCATACCCAACCCTATAAACATCAAATTTGGTCCCATAAGGTACAGAATCCATTTGCTTTTTAGACCGCTGGTAAACCACTGAACGAAACACACGGTTAATAGGAGAGCCACTCAGGTCGGGTTCAATAAAATACTGCTGAATCATAGGTCGTATTTCTTCCATCAGCCAGCGGATATGTCCAAATATTGGATAATTTCTCCAGAGGGTATGCCTTGTTTGTAAGGTGTCGAATATACCCAATAGTATAAAGGGCATAATAAATACAAGTATCAAAAAGATAGGTGGATAAATAAAAGTGGCACTGGCTAAGAATAAACTGATTAGAAGGCTGAATATTAAAAATTTATTGTTCATTCTTATTAGGCTTAATTAGCATTTCATGGGTGGTTTGGAAAATAGATATTTATTTAATATATAATCCAGACTCCAGTGCCCAGCACCACCAAATAACAAGGGCATAAACATAATCAGGTAAAGTAAAGGTAATTTAAAATTACCATGACCTTTATTAGTAATAGTGTAACCCTGCCATAAGTCTGATAAGGTATTCCAGTCACTAGGCCAGTGCACGGTATTGATTGCAACCACAGTTAAAATAATAAGAGATAAAGCAAAAAATTGAGTGGCTAAGCCTAGGAGGCTGTCCGAGAATAGAGAACCTGCTACGGAAAAAGCCCTTTTGGCCACTTTCCCCGTTCATTTTCGTTACACGCGTAAACTATTATATTCAAATGAACGAAAAAATTGACTCAAAAGGGCTTTCCCTCGCGACGGTTTCTATTCTCGGACAGCCTCCTAGCAGTAAAGCAAGCGCACCAATAATTTCAAACCAGGTTCCCATTGCCTAAAGCATATCATTGGGCAATAAATTAAAAGGAAGTGGAAAAGTGATGTGCCCAAACCAGTTGTTACCCTCAAACTTCATAATGCCAGCTTCCCAGAATTCATAGGCGAGAATTAAACGTAATAAGAAGGGAGGGAATTGATTTGAACTATTTTCTAAAAAGCTAATAGTTTTTTGATATATAGATTTGAAAATACTTGCTAATGTAGGGCTTAAAGCATTATGGGTGTTTATATCTGAGAGAATGTTATTCATTGAGTGAGCCTATAATAATATGTTGTTGCTCCAGTTGTTTGAGCATGTCCGTGCCAAAAGGCAGTATAGTTTCATGGTCGCCATAATGCATTGCAGCGGCTAGCTCTAGTAAAATCTGTTTGCCCGTACTCAACCCCTCTTGTGTTAATTCAATTAGGCGAGCGGTAATGCTATTGATTTCTATAAACTGAACCTTGTCATTATTGTCTCTCAGGCCTACTAAAATAATAGCTTCCTGGCTATAGGGTTCGGATCGAGATTCCCAGTTATTCCAGTAAGAGTTTAATGCGCTGATATTTTGTACAGGGTAATGGTAATGTAATAAATGAAGTATTGGGTTTAAAGCTGGCGTAACATCTAATATATTATCAGTGATTGAAAAACAAGGTTTGGAGGGCTTTGCTTTTTCTGTTTCCAAAACCAGTTCCATCCATTCAAAATGGGCTAGTTCAATGATAAACTCTGGCAACACGATGTCTGACTGATTATGCATTAGGTAATCAATAAATTCATCAGGTATTTCACGATAAAGTGGGGATTTACATTGATGCTCACTGATAAAATTTTTAATGAGTTTCTGCCAGCGTTCAGAGCCTAACAATTGACAACTAATAGGGAAGCAATTATCTAAGCTGCCTTCAATTTTACTGAATAACAGTTTAGCGTAGATACTACTTTTTACGGGTAATGAATCGGGTACAGTACCATCTTTAAGGGGGTTGCGAATATAATCAACAAACCGGTGTTGATATTGCTGAAACTCGGGCAGGGCATCATTAATGGGTGAAATAACGGAGGGTGATTGCATTTGATACTCCTAAGCCGTTTTTTTGAGTTGTTGAATCTGCCACTGACTCTGGTAGTGGGCAATTTTTTCAACTTCAGTGATTAAGTTGGCTAAAGGGGGAATATTAAAATCTCGTTCCAACAGTGTTGGAAACATGCCAAACTGATTATAAGCTATTTCCAGTAAATGCCAAACTGGATCAATAACATCTTGCCCATGACTATCAATAATTAAGTCTGGTGATTCCTGATCATGCCCAGCAATATGGCAATAGACAATTCTTTCCCCCGATAGACCTAATAAAAATTGCTCTGCATCATAATTATGATTAATACTATTAACATAGATATTATTAACATCCAGGTGTAGCCAACAATTCGCCTCCTCAATCACGGCATTAATAAAACTTAATTCATCCATATCGGAGATGGGGGAAGCGGCATAATAAGACGCATTTTCAATAGCGATATGACACTCTAGAATATCTTGTGTACGTTGAATACGTTTGGCGACATAATGTACGGCTTCTTCTGTAAAAGGGATGGGTAACAGGTCATACAAATGACCGTTATCGGCACAATAACTTAAATGTTCAGTATATAGCTGAATTTGATGTTCAGCCATAAATGCTTTAATGCGCAATAAAAAACCTTCATCTAAAGAATCTGGTCCACCGATAGAGAGTGATAAGCCATGCGCAACAAAAGGGTATCGCTCAGTAAACCAGCGAAAGTCTTTCGCCCTTTTACCGCCTAAATCAAGATAATTTTCAGGGGAAATTTCAAAGAAATTAATGCAATTTGGTACAGACTGCATCAACGGTAGCATATGCTCCCGTCGAAGACCCAGTCCAGCACCGTC
The DNA here is from genome assembly GCA_964472945.1 of uncultured Methylomarinum sp. GTDB lineage: Bacteria > Pseudomonadota > Gammaproteobacteria > Methylococcales > Methylomonadaceae > QPIN01. Next base: position 14,976 of record CAYYNM010000026.1, read on the forward strand.
AAGTTGGGGTCTATTCATAACGGGAGCCTACTTTAGAGGTAGTTGTTTATGTCTGAGGAGCAGCCATTTTATCGCCACACTTGCCTTCACTGCATTTTCCTTCTTGCATTTTTTCCATTTTGCCATTGCAAGCGCCTTCTTTCATTTTCATTTTCATTTTATCGCCACATTTTCCTTC
>CAYYNM010000026.1:15253-16662 GCA_964472945.1 uncultured Methylomarinum sp.
CATTTTCCTTCTTGCATTTTCCCCATTTTCCCACTGCAAGCACCTTCCTTCATTTTATCGCCGCACTTTCCTTCGCTACATTTACCTTCTTGCATTTTCCCCATTTTTCCATTGCAAGCACCTTCCTTCATTTTATCGCCACATTTTCCTTCTCCCCCCTTCATCATACCTTCAGCAAGTTGAGTGGCATTAGTGACTTTTTGCATTTCAAATGGGTTTTCAGAGGCTTGAGCAATAGGTGCAGCTAATAAAGACATTGCTACAGCACCGCCAAAAGATGAAATTAATTTAGTTTTAGTCATGATGAATCTCCAAAATATAAGTGATAAATAATTGAATAATAGCTTATTCGATATTCGCTTTGAATTACAGGTTAATGTACCTGTCAGTAGCTTTCTGACTGCTAGCATGCGTTTAGTCGAGGGAAAGTTTGTTTCCTTACAAAAAATATTAAAAAAATTTAAATATTTTGTAAGGATTAGTCATTTCATACGACAAAAAACACATGAATAAACGATTATTGATAATTTCTGTGCTCAGTTTTACTTTAATAGCAATAGCCTTTATAGGAGTGATAATTTTTCAGCAGATTCAACAAGGAAAATCGGATGGCTTGGCTTATGCTAAAAGACACGATAGAAGTGCGTGTGTTAGAGCTGTTATAAAAGGTAGACGAGTTTGTACAAAAGCCTCTTGTTTTTTAAATAACCGCTATTTTTTTCAAACCTGTATGGATAATGCTAGACCCTCCAGTAGCTTATGTAATACTGTTCCACATATGGGTAACCTATTTCAATTAGAGGCATGGAAAAATAAACAATGCCAACAAAAAGGACGTACTGATAGAACCTGCCATCATATTTGGCAAAAAGTCAGAAGTAGTTGTAAAACGAAAAAACCTTAAAGGTTTAATGGCGTAATAAAATCACATGCCTATTAACTTATCACAGGTTAATTTAATAAGTTAAGGCATAATCGACTGTAGAGCGGACTTTAGTCCGCAATAACTCAAAAATACGGATTTAATAGCGGACTAAAGTCCACTCTACAATTTATAAAGTATGGTTTTTTAATAACCATATAAAATAATAATGAGGTAACGATATGTGTAGTTCTCCCAAGGGTTCAAGTCAATGTTTTAGACATTCCAAGAAAAAAGAATTCAGTCGTGCAGACTATGATGAATATGCCAGTATGGTAGAAAGAGCATCAGCAGTTTATGATCGAATAGAGCGAGAAAAAGCAGAAAAGCGAGAGCTCTTAGTGAAAGAGAACCCCATCAAAATTATTAAAGATAAACCAGTATTTGAAAATGATGCCCCAGCCGGAGTGCTCGGCAGTATTAAAGCTTTTTTACTACAACCCGTTTTTAGGAAAAATATGACATAAGTCGTTGAGCAAAATTAATT
>CAYYNM010000026.1:16762-19065 GCA_964472945.1 uncultured Methylomarinum sp.
AGTAATATTTTTGGTTTTATTAATTACTCTCGGAGTATCCTGGGGTTATTTTTTTAAAAATTCAGAACAGACTGAAATAAACAAACTGGTGTTGACAGGCTCAAGTACAGTAGCACCTTTGGCCGCTGAAATAGCCAAACGTTTTGAATTGCTACACCCCAATGTGAGAATTGATGTGCAAACAGGTGGCTCTTCACGAGGCGTTAATGATGTTAAAGCTCAACTCAGTGATATAGGGATGGCATCACGGTCATTAAAACCCAATGAAGCAGAATTATTGAATTTCACCATTGCTCTGGATGGCATCAGTATTATAGTTAATAAAGCGAACCCTGTTACATCGCTAGATAAGCAACAGATTATTGACATTTATACCGGTAAGGTTGTTAACTGGCAAGCTGTGGGGGGAAATGATGCACCGATTACCGTGGTTAATAAAGCAGAAGGACATTCAACACTGGAATTGTTTTTACATTATTTTGGCTTGAAAAATACACAGCTTAAACCGCAGGTGATTATTGGTGATAATCAACAAGGGATAAAAACGGTAGCAGGTAACCCAGATGCTATTGGCTATGTTTCTATTGGTTCAGCTGAATATGAAGCTGAACATCAAGTGGCTATTAAATTGCTCCCATTGGATGGCGTGATAGCTTCAGTTGAAAATGTACAAAATCAGACTTTTCCTTTATCCAGACCGTTAAATTTGGTCACGCGTGAGCAGCCTACAGGAATGATCAAACAGTTTATTGATTTTGCTGGGTCTAACGCGGTTAATGATATTATCAATGCCCAATATTTTGTTCCAGTCGCGCACTGATCATATTTTAGTTATTGGGCTACGGTTATGTGCTTTGTTGGTTGCAGGGGTTGTTTTGCTGGTTTTTTTGTTTTTGCTTAGTGAATCCTTACCAATATTAACTCAGGTATCAATTTCTCGGTTTTTCACTGACCCATCATGGCATCCAACTCAGGCACTTTACAATATTACCCCCATGTTATCAGCCACTGTGCTTTCTACCTTGGGGGCATTGTTGCTGGCAACACCCCTGGGCATTGCATCGGCTTTATTTAGTCGATATTATGCGCCTAAAATTTTAGCACTTTGGTATCGACGCTTGATTGAATTATTGGCAGGCATACCCTCCGTTGTTTATGGTTTTTGGGGCTTAACCACATTAGCACCTTTAGTGACATTAATTCACCCACCTGGGGTTAGTTTATTCACTGCAATATTAATTCTCGCCTTAATGATTTTACCTACCATTGCTTTAACGGTCGATGCTGCATTTATCAGTGTGCCAGCGACTTATTATAGTGGTGGTGCAGCTTTAGGCTTGTCTCGCTGGTGTATTATTAAACAGCTTGTCTTACCTGCGGCTCAACCTGGTATCGCTTCTGGAGTTATGTTAGGTGCAGGCCGAGCAATAGGTGAAACGATGGCGGTATTAATGGTGGCAGGGAATGTGGTGCAATATCCTCACAGTATTTTTGATTCAGTCCGAACCTTAACCGCTAATATTGCGCTAGAAATGGCTTATGCTATGGGCGATCATCGTGCTGCATTATTTGTTTCAGGCTTAGTATTAATGCTGATGGTCTTAGGGCTAGTGAGTCTGGCAGAGTTTTTTAAGCGGAAGTCTGTTTATGTTTAAAAATAAATTAGCGACGTTGTTGATCTGGCTAGTTGCAGTCTTAATTATGGCTATTTTTATTTGTATCGTCAGTGATATTCTTATTCAGGGGCTTACTCAGATATCTTGGGGCTACCTGACTCAATCACCAACTGATGCTGGGCGAGCAGGTGGGATTGCTCCGATTATCGTTTCAACAGGGCTAATAGTCTTACTAGCTATTATTATAGCCGCTCCTCTGGGCTTGGCGACGGCTGTTTTATTAGCAGAATTCACACAACAAAAAAGTGTATTTGGTCAGATTGTCGAACGTTGCCTGGATATTTTGGCTAGCGTACCCTCCATTGTTTTTGGCTTATTTGGTAATGCTTTTTTTAGTATTTACTTGGGGCTAGGGTTTTCTATTTTATCGGGTGGATTAACCTTGGCCTGTATGATATTACCTATTTTAATTCGTACTGCTATTGAAGGTTTACGCGCTGCCCCTGATGATTATCGCTATTCAGCCGCTGCACTTGGATTAACACGTTATGCTACATTAATCCATTTGTTATTACCTGCTGCTACTCCAGCGATTATTGCAGGTCTGATGTTAGGCATAGGTCGTGCAATGGCAGAGACAGCCGCATTAATTTTTACCAGTGGTTATGTGGATCGTATGCCTGATTC
>CAYYNM010000026.1:19165-23182 GCA_964472945.1 uncultured Methylomarinum sp.
TAATCGGCCCTTCAGGCTGTGGTAAAACCAGTTTTTTATCCGTACTAAATCGCTTAACAGATATGATTCCAGGTTGCCGTGTTTCTGGTCAGGTTAAATTTAACAATCTTGACTTGTTTGACCCTCAATTAGATGTGCAACATTTACGCCGCGATATTGGTATGATTTTCCAAAAACCAGTGCCATTTCCATTGTCAATTCGTCGTAATATAGAATTGCCATTGCGTGAACATGGGATGCAAAAGCAGGCAGATTTAAATGAACGGGTAGAACAGGTTTTACAGGATGTCGGTTTATGGCAAGAAGTAAAAGATCGTTTGGACTCATCTGCTCAAGCTTTATCGGGGGGGCAGCAGCAACGTTTATGTATTGCCCGGGCATTGGCTTTAAAGCCCAAAGTCTTACTGATGGATGAGCCTTGTAGTGCTTTAGACCCTATTTCATCAGGCGTTGTAGAAGACCTGATTCAACGGCTAAGAGGGCAGTATACTGTGGTAATAGTGACACATAATTTGGCGCAAGCAAGACGAATTGCAAACTATGCAGGGTTCTTCTGGGTTAAAGAGCGAGCAGGGAGTTTGATTGAGTTTGGTCGTTGTCAGCAAATCTTTGAAGCGCCTCAACATGAGTTAACGGCTGAATATGTAAATGGTAGTCGAGGGTAAAAAACAGCATTTATCTTGATTTAATGGCTACCCACTTAATACGGGACATTGTTGTAGGGTACGCATTGCGTACCTTTAGGCGGCACTATGAAGAATGCAGGTTAAAACCTGCGTCCCAAAAGATGGTTGCTAATGAGGGGGTCTTTGGTAAAAATCACCATTTTTCATGATTTAATGATTGCAAAACCAAATAAACAATATGCTAAAAACAATCGTATTTACAGTGTCAGCTTTAATGGCATTTGCGGCAAATTCAATATTATGCCGCATAGCATTAGGAACGAATCTGATTGATGCTGCAAGCTTTACAATACTTCGATTGTTATCTGGTACGATGGTGCTGTTTTTAATTATTGTTATCCGTTATAGACATAAAACTGAATTGACTTCAAAAGGAAGCTGGGCAGCCAGTTTGATGCTATTTATCTATGCCAGTACATTTGCATTTGCTTATACTGTGCTGGATACGGGAACAGGAGCACTCATTTTATTTGCTGCAGTGCAAATAACTATGATTCTGTTGTCTCTAATATCGGGTAACCGATTACATATTATTGAATGGACAGGAGTCATTCTGGCATTTTCAGGGTTTGTTTATCTTGTACTGCCAAATATAACATCACCCTCTGCCAGTGGTTTCTTGCTTATGACACTATCAGGTGTTGCCTGGGGATTATATACTTTAAAGGGAGGTGAATCCAAAAGTCCTGTAACAGATACCGCATATAATTTCATTAGGACGATTCCATTAGTTGTCGTTTTACAACTATTAACAATGCACAATGCCATGTATTCAACACAAGGTATTTTATTAGCTGTTTTATCGGGTGGCATTGCTTCAGGATTAGGTTATACCGCATGGTATATTGCTTTGGCTGGGCTCACTGCGACACAAGCCGCTGTATTACAATTACTGGTACCGGTTATTGCCGCTTTGGGAGGGATGATCTTTCTATCCGAAATACTGACCTTACGATTATCAATTTCTGCACTAATGATTATGGGTGGAATTTTAATGGTTGTTTTAGGGCGTTACTATTTTGTACCAACACACAAATATGTTAAAGAACCACTCTGAATAAAGAAATGACTAGAGTTTTTCTCCCTCGTCTGTAAGTAATGGTTATATCAAACGACAAACGGGCAACTATCAAATATTTTAACAAGAAGATTATGTTTAACCATTTTAAATGGACAGGAAGTATTTTATGAAAGCATCAAAAATAAGTATATTAGTTATCATTGTCGCTTTGATTGCAACATTTTTTATGTTTGATCTGCAACAGTATTTAACATTAGATGCGTTAAAAGCTAAACAGGGAGACATTGAGTCATATCGGAGTGTACATCCAAGCTTAGCTGTTATTATTTACGGCTTAGTTTATGTTATAGTGACTGGCTTATCCTTACCAGGAGCCGCTATATTAACCTTATTAGGTGGTGCAGTATTTGGCTTGTTCTGGGGAACTATTATTGTCTCCTTTGCTTCTACCATTGGTGCAACACTGGCTTTTATCGCAGCACGGTTTTTATTTAGAGATATAGTGAAATCACGTTTTGGTTCACGGATGAAAGCAATTGATGAAGGTATTGCTCGCGATGGTGCTTTCTATTTGTTTACCTTGCGATTAGTTCCTGTGTTTCCATTCTTTATGATTAACCTAACTATGGGCTTAACTACCTTAAAAGTGAGAACATTTTACTGGGTCAGTCAAATTGGTATGCTGGCTGGTACGGTTGTTTACGTTAATGCAGGAACTCAGCTGGCTAAAATTGATTCGCTTTCAGGTATTTTATCTCCTGCATTATTAGGCTCATTTGTTTTATTAGGTCTATTCCCACTCATAGCTAAAAAAATTGTTTCTTCAATACAGATGAAAAAAGTGTATAAAAATTATAAAAAACCAAAGTCTTTTGATAATAACCTTGTTGTTATTGGAGCCGGTTCAGGTGGGCTGGTTACTGCATATATAGCAGCAGCCGTTAAAGCTAAAGTCACACTGGTCGAAAAACATAAAATGGGTGGAGACTGTTTAAATACAGGCTGTGTGCCTTCAAAAGCATTAATTCGTTCAGCTAAATGGCTATCACATCTAAATCGACATGCAGAGTTTGGTATTAAACAAGCCAATGCTGATTTTGATTTTGCCGATGTAATGGAACGCGTGCAAGGCGTTATTAAAACGGTTGAACCACATGATTCAATTGAACGTTACACCGAATTAGGTGTAGATATTGTACAAGGTACAGCGAAGATTATTTCGCCATGGGAAGTTGAAGTTAAAACAGATGAAGGTGTTAAAACCATCACTACACGCTCGATAGTGATTGCTGCTGGGGCGCACCCGTTTGTGCCACCCATACCCGGTCTGGATAAAGTTGACCCATTAACCTCAGATACTATTTGGAATTTGAGAGAGCAACCTAAACGCTTATTAATATTAGGTGGGGGTCCCATTGGTTGTGAATTAACCCAAAGCTTTGCTCGTTTGGGAAGTCAAGTGACTCAAATTGAAATGTTGCCAAGGATTATGATTCGTGAAGACCCTGAAGTATCAGAAGCGGTTATGAGCCGGTTTAAACAAGAAGGTGTTGATTTAAGAGTAGGGCATACCGCTAAAGAATTTATTATTGAAAAGGGTGAAAAAATATTGATTGCTGAGCATGAAGGGCAGTCAGTCAAAATCCTATTTGATCAAGTGCTGGTGGCTATTGGTCGTGCCGCTAATGTACAAGGTTATGGGGTGGAAGAGATGGGTATAGCCTTATCACCTAGAAAAACCATAGAAACCAATGCTTTTCAGGAAACCAATTATCCGAATATCTATGCTTGTGGAGATGTTGCCGGGCCTTATCAATTTACTCATACCGCAGCCCACCAGGCTTGGTATGCGGCAGTTAATGCCTTGTTTGGTCAGTTTAAGAAATTTAAGACAGATTATTCAGTGATTCCATGGTCAACTTTTACTGACCCTGAAGTCGCTAGAGTGGGCTTAAATGAACAGGAAGCTAAAGAGCAAAACATTCCTTATGAAGTTGTCACTTATGGAATTGATGAATTAGATCGTGCTATAGCTGATGGAGAAGATCATGGCTTTGTCAAAGTATTAACTCAACCCGGTAAAGATAAAATTTTAGGTGTAACTATAGTCGGCGAACATGCTGGTGATTTAATTGCTGAATTTGTGTTGGCAATGAAACATGGACTGGGGCTCAATAAAATATTAGGCACCATTCATATATACCCTACTATGGCAGAAGCTAATAAATATGTGGCAGGCATGTGGAAAAAACAGCATGCTCCTGAAGGCTTATTGTGCTGGGTGAAAAAATTTCATACTTGGAGACGAGG
>CAYYNM010000027.1:0-23172 GCA_964472945.1 uncultured Methylomarinum sp.
TCCATAAACCAGGTCATCAAAAACAATGAAAAAAGCCATATTTCGACAGCCTAGGTCCTGCCTTTTGACATTCTTATAATTCTGCCCACTCTTGTGCTTTATTCGAGGGTGTTAGTAAGCCCTCCAGCATCATACGATTAGCACACGTTACCGTGTTGCCCCGATTTCTTCGCGTTACCACGCAGGGCAAAAGGCAAGCCCATTTTTTCTTTTTTGTGCTTTCCAAAAGGAACTAAAACTCGGCTACCAGGTTCGATTGAGTTAGTTTCAATAGGGGCAAGGTCATCAAATAAGCGATTAACAGGAATGGCAATGGTTACTTGAATAATCAATATTTTTTCTCGGATAGTTTAGCCATTAAATGTGATTGTTTTTCGATGAAGCAGAGCTAAGTGTTTGCTACTATTGAATAAAAAAGTTACCCACAGAAGCTGTGGATAACTCTGTGGATTAATACTGTTTAAGTAACTTAAATACTTGTTGTGATTAAGCTTGTGTTAAATTGTATAAAATTAATGCTGTTGTTAAATGTGTTATTTATCATGTACTTATTGTTTTTTATAATAATTCATCAAGTTATATTACAAAAATAAGTCTAGATAAGAGCTTTTGTGTATAAACTGAGTTATCTAACTTGATTTAGAACTATTTTTTAACAAATTTAAGGGTCATTCGGTCACTTTCACCAATAGCAATATACTTTGCTCTGTCTAGATTTTTTAGCCGTAATGATGGAGGTAATGTCCAAACACCTTTTGGGTGGCTTGTACTATCATTTGGGTTGGCATTTATTTTAGTTTTGGTGACCAGTTGAAACCCTACTTTTTCAGCCAAGTTAATCACATACTTTTCAGTGACGTAACCAGACAGTGCTTTTGGGTCTTGAGCACTACCTGTTTTAGCACGATGTTCAACAACGCCAAGAATGCCGCCTACTTTTAACGCATTATACATTGCTTTAAATACCGTCTCGGCCTGTCCATTTTTCATCCAGTTATGTACATTACGAAAAGTCAGAACTCTATCAACGGTTCCTTTTGGTGCAATATTTATTTCTTTGGGTGGTTGTAAGGTAGTGATTATAGTATTGCCATAAATATCGGGTTGAGCATTGAGTTTATCGGTAAATACTTTTAAGCTTTTTCTAAAGTAGGGGATACCTGAGTTGTTTGAGAATTGGGCAGTATAGAGTTTACCTTTATCTTTTAGGTAAGGTGCCAGGATTTCTGTATACCAGCCTTTTCCACCTGGCCATATTTCCACTACAGTCATATTTGGCTGTAGATCAAAAAAAGTGAGTGTTTTTAGTGGATGGCGGTATTGATCACGATTTTTATGCTGTTCTGAACGGTGGTTTCCGTTAATCGCCTGTTGTAGAGTTGATATGTCAGTTTTTGTTATTGCTGTACACGAAGTTAGAAAAAGAACTACAAATATAGCTAGTTTCATTATGGCTCTCCATCTTGACTTATAACTGACGGCATATTCCACTGTTGTATTAAACTTAAAGTAGCCAAGCCCAAAAAAGCGACCAAAGTCCACCCAGGAATACTAAGTCCTAAAAAAGTCCATAGTACATCAGCACATTCGCCTGAGCCATTGAGCATTAATTTTAGGGTGTCGGTTAAGGGGAAATTTTCAAATACATATCCTAGCCCCGGTCCACATTCAGGGACTTCATCTGTAGGTAGGTTTTGTATCCATACATGACGGATAGAAATAGCAGCGCCACAAAGTGCGGTAATCGTGCCAATAATGGAATATATTTTTATACCACTTGCTTTTGGATTATGTATTGCTGCTATTAGAAAAACAATGCCTGTTATTAATATGGCTATTCGCTGAGAAATACATAGAGGGCAGGGTTCCATTTCTTCTACAAACTGGAAATAAGCACCGACTGATAGCATTAAAAAACAACTCATAAATCCTAGCAAGAACCAAGTTCTAGGGTTAAATTTTATCAGATTAAGCATTTGTGACCTCCTGTTTAAAAGCATTTATTTCCCGTGATGGGCCTAAGACAACTAATATATCTCCTGCATCCAGTTTGTGATCTTTCTCTCCAATGGCAAAGTGCAGTTTATCACCAAGCTCTTTGTCAACAATACCAATTAAGACTAAGTTAAATTGTTCATTAAGTGACAATGTACTGCTGTAGGTGTTTTCAAGAGAGCTACCTGTTGGAATAATAATTTCAGCAATATGTAAGTCATCTCGGCCAAACACAGTATGGTCAATAATATTAGTAATATCAGGTTTTTTTATCAGTTCGTGTATTTTTTGTCCACAGATCTGGTAAGGGTCAATAATTTTATTGGCACCGGCCGCTATTAATTTTTCTGCTGATTGGGCTGACCCTGCAATAGCAATAATATTTATATTTTTATCGATAGCACGAGCGGAAAGCGTTAAAAAAATATTGTTGAAGTCTTCTAGTAGAAAGCAAAAAATAACATCAATTGATTTTCCTATACCAATAGACTTAAGGTCATCATCACTACGGAAATCTATATTTTTAGTATTATAACCTTTGTCTTTAGCTGATTGGATTAAGGCTGGATCTGTTTCAATAATAACAATATCTTGATATTTCTGATCAAGCCTTGATACTGCTTCATAAGATAAGTTGTTATAGCCAAAAATAATTATTTTTTTCATGGTTATTTTACAGGGCGTAATTTACTTTTTTCAATTTGATCTTGAAAGTGTTCAATCGAATATTTTCTTCCTAGAACGATGACCATATCTTGCGCGAGTAATTCAAAATGATTTTCTGGGTTAAAATAAAAATGTTGATTTTTGACTTTATAACGGTTGCGACGTTTTAAATGTATTTTATTGGCACTAATAATACCGACTAAGGTTAATTTACGGCGCTTGAAGTCAATATCACCTATTAGTTTATTTTCTAGTAAGCAGTTAGGGTAAACTATTAAAGTTTCCATTAAAATTTGCTTTTGCTCTTGTAAAATACCTAAAATTGCTTCAAATGCAACCGGTTGCCCTACATATTCTGCCGCCAGCAAACCTGAAACCTCAAAAGGCTGGATCACATTATTAGCCCCCGCTTGATATAATTTTTTTACGTTATCAGCTCTATTGGCGCGAGCAATAATATTGATGTCTGGGTTTAGAAACCGACTAGTTAAAGTGATATAAACATTAATAACATCGTTTCCGGTGACACATAATACAGAAGATGCACCAGAATTAATGCCTGCATTAGTTAATATAGTGTTTTGGCTGGCATCATCCTGTATATAGATATAATTATTTTCTTTGGCTAAGCTGATATTATTTTCATCTGTATCAATAACGATAAAAGCTTGTTGGTCTTTTGTTAAATTAGCAGCAATTTCCTGACCAACGCGACCAAAACCACAAATGATAATAAAATTATCAAGCCTGCTTAATTCTGCGTAAGTTCTATTTTCACGAAGGGTATACATTTTTTCATTAAAAGCGGAAACGATAATCGAGGTAAAGAAAGAGAGTACGCCTAGCCCAGTAAGAATTAAGGCTATGGTGACCAACCTGCCGCCAAATGTTACAGGTGTTATATCTCCATAACCGACGGTCGATATAGTCACTATTGACCAATAAAAAGCATCATATAAATGACGTACATTACCGCCACTGCTTGGATTCTCAAATAAATAAATCGCAATAGTGGAGATAAAAACAAGAAACCCCATAAAAATAGCAAGGGTAAGCAGTTCAAAGCGTTTGTTGGATAAGACATCTGCAAAGACTTTTATACTATTTGCATAGCGGAAGAGTTTAAACAGGCGGAAAATAAGCAGTATCCGCATAATCCTTAAAGGGCGATAGCTAGGTAAGATAGCTAATAAATCAATAATGGCAAAAAGTGAAAACATGTATTTCAGCTTTTTTCCTAACACTTTTTTTAAGGTTTTGACTACACTGAAAGAAGTGTTTAAGTACTCTGCTCTTTCGTATTCTTTAATGATGATGAGATGAGAGTCTGAAAATAACCAGGCTCTTAATAAATATTCAGCAATAAACACAGTCACTACGAATTGTTCAAAAAATTCGCCGATTTGACTAAGTTTATGTTCAACACTATAGACTAAAAAGAAAACACTTAGCATCACCAAACAAATCATAGAAATATCAAAATATGATTTTATTTTGCTTTGCGGATTTTCCAGTAAATTATAAAAAAACCGCTTACTTTTTTGGTAATAAAGTGAAGTTTTTAATAGGTAAGCAAAATAGACGAGTGGTTTAGCAAGCATTATTTTTTGAATTGAATCACTTTGTTGGCTGGATTTAAATTGATTTCATCAATCACCATATTATTATTTGAGTGTAGTATAAAATTTACGCTTTCGGCAATATCTTCAGCTAATAGTCCATGAGAGTCAGCCTCTCCTGGTTGAAAAGATAAGTCATTAAAAAAATTAGTTTTTACCATCCCGGGATTGATCAGTGAAACTCGGATGCTGCTTGAGCCACATTCATCTCTTAATGCTTGAGTAAAACCACGTAAGGCAAATTTACTGGCACAATAAATTGAGCCTTTTCTGCTACCTTTTAGTGCAGCTTCAGAACCGATATAAATTAAATTACTTTGTGGTTTTCTTTTTAAATTGGCAATTAGAGCTTTGGTGATTATGGCCTGGCTGGTAAAGTTGACGGTTATTAGGCGTTCTATTTGGGCAAAAGAAAACTGTTCAATAGCTCCAAACTGGCCATATCCAGCTGAAAAAATGACACCATCCAGTTCAGGGTATTCTTTTTCTAAAGATTTTAATTTTGCAGGGATTTGATCAAGCTGAGATAAATCGAGTTCAATAAAATTAAAATTGGGATGCGGTGTTTTAAATTGCTGACAGTTCCTGGAGGTGCCAATAACTGTATGTCCCGAAGTTAATAATAACCGTGCAATAGCTCTGCCGATTCCAGAGCTTGCTCCAGTAACAAGTAATGTTCTTTTTATAATGTGCATGGGAAAAATTTGGTTTCTGGAATGTAGCTTAATAACTGTTCTGTACAATATTGCAGCATTTCTTGTTCTAGCTCCGCCTTATAGGAAGTCATTTTTTGTTTGGTTTCGAGAGGGCTAGCAAATAATATTTCTTCAGGATATAGGCTATGTATTTTTTTAAAATATTTTTCAGGTAAGCGAAACACGCCTAGGCTAACAGAATGCAGTAAGTTTAAGTCAATTTTAGAAAAAACCTGCTCAAACAATTGTTTATATTGTTGCTGATAAGCAGTTTGATAAATTAAAGGGTCGAAACGCAAACCTATTTTCCAGCCTTGATTTTGTAACTTACAAAGAGCCTCTAGTCTTCGGTTTAGGCTAGGTGCCTTATCCTCAACTTTACTGGCAATTTCATCAGGTGATAAGCTAAAAGCAACAATAGTACGGGGGGATGGTGGTGCTTTAAGTAAACTTCTAATTTGAGTGCTTTTTGTTCTTAATTCAAGCCAGGCATTAGGAATATCAGCAAAAAAAGGTAAAAAGTATTCAGCAAATCTGGTCACGGGTTCAAGTGCTAAGCTGTCACAGTCATAGCCTGAAAAAAAATGAATCTCTTCATTAGGGGAAGCCTGACAAATATGTTTGATTTCTTGTTGGTAATCCTCAAAATTAACAAACAGAACATAATTGGCAGACTGAAACATGCCTTGTAAAAAGCAATAACGACAATCGTATAAACAATTCAACATGTGAGAGAAGTAAAAATTCTTTTCAGCACCAATGTTATATCCCGGTGGTGCAGATAATGCGAAATGTTTATATTTTTCAGCCAATATTAAAGCAGGGGCTTGTTTTTGTAAGCGAAAGTTTTGGGCTTTAGGGTTAAAAACCTCACCATATCGTTCACAAATAATTTGTCTGGCTTTAGGGAAGCGGTCGCATATTTCAAGAGTACGAGAATGTTGACGTATATTCTCTTCAATATAAAGCGTATCAATCATAAATAAAATTTTAATCTCTTGTTTTTAGGTTAATAATATCAAAAAAAGCTATTATAAACTTATTGCTTTACTTGTTTAGTTGGGTTAAACCTGTAGCTTTAACAAATTTTATGAATTAAGACTGAATCATTTGTAGAGCAGACTTCAGTCTGCATTAACGGATTCAAACAGTCTCTATAGCTGTCTAAAGTCCGCTTTACAAAGTCGTAGTCTATATTTTTATCAAGCTGTGGTTTGTATATAGCTATGCAGAGTTTTTATAATATCTACATTTATCGGTGACATAAGTTAAATAAGCAGTAAAATAGAGTTAATTTAAATTTTCTTTTTTCTCTTTAATTAATGAATACAAAAAAAATTGGTTTTATCGGTGGTGGTAATATGGCATCGAGTTTAATTAATGGATTAATTGCTAGCGGACACTCTGCTAGTCAGCTCTGGGTGTCAGACACTAACAAGGATACCTTGCAATCTTTGGCTGAAAACTTACATGTTAATCTTAGTAGCAATAATGATGAGTTGGTTGAAAATGTTGATGTTGTTGTATTAGCCATTAAGCCTCAAGTTATGCAGTTAGTAATAGAAAAACTACAGCATAAATTTGATAAAAAACTATTATTTGTTTCAATTGCGGCGGGTATTTCGCAGACCAGCCTGGCGGAATGGTTAGGCCAAGATGTTGCTATTGTGCGTTGTATGCCTAATACGCCAGCCTTGGTTTTGACAGGAGCAACAGCTTTACATGCCAATGCGGTAGTAACGGATGAACAAAAAGACTTGGCAGAAAATATTTTACGTGCAGTAGGTATTTCTTTGTGGGTTGAGGAAGAAAGTGAATTAGATGCGGTAACGGCCGTATCAGGAAGTGGCCCTGCTTATTATTTTTTATTAATGGAAGCAATGGAAGAGGCGGCTTTACAATTAGGGTTAGGTGAGAAAACAGCTAGATTGTTAATTCAACAAACAGCTCTAGGTGCCGCAAAAATAGCACTGGAGTCTAACGATAAGCCTGGGGAGTTAAGGCGTAAAGTCACTTCGCCTGGTGGTACAACGGAGCAAGCACTTAAAATCTTTGAGGAAGGTGGTTTTGTCTCATTGGTTTCTAAAGCATTACATGCTGCTCGAGATCGCTCTATTGAAATGTCAAAAGAATTAGGAGGAAAATAATGGGTACAAGTTATATGACAAACCCTGTTGTATTTTTAATCGATACTGTTGTTTCTTTGTATATATTAGCGATTATTTTACGCTTTTTATTTCAATGGACACGGGCTGATTTTTATAATCCCATTTCACAGTTCCTGGTTAAAATAACCCACCCGCCTTTAAAATTATTACGGCGGTTTATACCCGCAGTTGGCAAAATAGACACCTCTTCTCTTGTATTAGCTATTGGCTTACAAATGATAGCTGACTTTTTTATACTCGCATTACAAGGTGAAATGGCGGGTATTGTGATATTAATTCTCTATGCATTTAAGCAATTAGTAGAATTAGTCCTTAATATTTTTGTATTTTCCGTGTTTGCAAGAGCAATACTTAGCTGGTTTGACCCCGGTAATTATAATCCGGCAAGTTCACTTTTACAGAGTTTGACGGAACCTTTATTAGGTATATGTAGAAAAATAATCCCTGATTTAGGTGGGATTGATTTATCACCCTTAGTGGCATTAGTATTTTTACAGTTAGCAAAAATGGTGATTTTACCGCCACTAAGCCAATTAGCCTTGCTATTAGGATAATTTAGCTATTTAAATATTGACAGAAAAAAAAGGCTTTATGTATATCTTCTTTTTTAAAAAAAATATTGTGCTAGTCACGATGATTCTAGCATTAGTAGGGCAGGCGGCATTTGCTGGTGAAAAAAAAATGTATCGTTGGATTGACGATAATGGAAAAGTTTTTTTTTCAGATCAGGTGTTGCCCAAAGACGTTAAGCATAGACGAGAATCTTTAAATCATAATGCACGAGTGCTTAAAGTGATTGAAAAAGAAAAAACCAAAGCTGAACGCGAACTGATTAAGCGCTTAAGTTTGTTAAGACAGCAGCAAGAAGCGATTATTAATAAACAAAAGTCACATGATAAAGTTCTATTAAGTACCTATCGCAGTGTAAAAGATATGGAAGTGGCATTAAGAGGTCAAATGCTTGCCTTTGATGGTAAACGAAAAGTAGTTCGAGGTAATTTGAATAGATTAGAGCTGCAATTACTACAAAAGCAAAGAAAAGCTGCGCAATATGAACGAGATGGTCTGAATATTCCTGTTAAGTTAATAACAGATATTGCAACTGTTAAAGCTCAAATTGATAAGACTTATGTTGAAATATCCAATCAGTTTCAGAAAAAGAAAAGAATTAGGCAAGAATTTGCGCGTGATATTGAACGATTTTCTTATTTAATTAAATTGCATGATACTGATGATGACCGCGGTTATTTGAATGCAAAAAATAAGGCGGCTGTTGAGCTGGGCTTGTTTCTTTGTGAGACACCTATGCAATGTGACAGAGCATGGGTGAGTGCCAGGCAGTTTATCCGAATTAACTCGACAGTAGCCGTTGATATTGAAACGGATACCTTAATTATGGGGCGGACACCTTATAACGATGATGATTTAAGTTTATCTGTTTCAAGAATGAAAGAGGACGATGGAAGTTTGCAATTATTTCTTGATATCAGGTGTCGTAAGTCTTCATTAGGAGATGCATTATGCCGAGGTCCACGGGTTAAGGGTATTAGACATTCCTTTAGTGAATTTATTAAGTCTACTTTGCCTGCTAGGGAAAGGTGAGGGAGCAAAAAAACTAGGAGGGAAGTTGTTTTATGCATGTTCCTAAGTTCGACTGGCAAACCATTTCTGAAAAAAGAATCCTGCATAAATAGAAACAACCATCACTAAGGCTTCTAAATTACCGGTACCTAAATTTGCAACAGCCGGCCCTGGGCAATAGCCACTTACTCCCCAGCCAATACCAAATATTGCGGCACCAGCTAACAGAGGCTTGTCAATATTAGTATGTTTTGAGAGATGAAAACTTTCTTCCAAAATAGGTTCTGTTTTTTTTAGAATAAGCCGAAATGAAATAAAGCTAACTAAAAGTGCTCCAAGCATTACAAAAGCTAAGCTTGGGTCCCAATCTCCAGAGATATCTAAAAAATTAATAACTTTATTGGGGTTTATCATTTGAGACAAGGAGAGACCTAGCCCAAAAATAATACCACTTATAAGTGCGATAAAAACTTTTTTCATAGTACGTGCCTCATAATATAAACTGTGAGCATTCCCGTTAGCATAAAAGTAAGGGTTGCAAAAATAGAACGTTTAGATAGGTTTGCCATACCACAGATACCATGCCCACTGGTACAGCCATTGCCCAGTCGAGTACCTATCCCCACTAAAAACCCACCCATGGCGACTAGCCATAACGGGTAGCCTTGTCGAGCAACAAAAAAATCTGGCGCGCCAAATTTAAAAATAATTGCGCCAATTATTAAGCCGCAAAGGAATGTGAACCGCCAAATATATTCACTTTTTGGGGAATAAAACAGGCCATTCATAATGCCGCTAATTCCTGCCATTCGACCATTAAATAATAAAAGAATAGTGACACTAAGGCCGATTAAAGCTCCACCAAATAAAGCGGAGATGGGGGTGAAATTTTCCACAAAAATACCTAATCTAAATGAATAAATTGTATAAACTTCAGTCTATAAGTTTTAGATTGATAGAGAAAGTTTGTATACCTTGAAATAAGCTTTATGAAGCGGTTTGAATTAACTATTTTGTTTGATCCAATCTGCACTTATTTGAACAACCTCATCAAAAATAGATTGTTCTGTTCGCTCAATACGCTTTAATAATTTAAAGGAGTGATCTCCACCTTCAATTATGTGTAGCGTTGGTTTGGGTGACAATGTCTCAAGCAGGGGCTGAAAAACCTTTAATTGGCATAAAGAATCACGAGTCCCTTGAAAAAATAACATAGGTTCATGAATGACTTTTAAGTGGTTAAATCGGGGTTTATCTGGTTTTCCTGGCGCATGAAGTGGGTAGCCAAATAAAATAATACCCGCATATAAATCTTCTTTTGAGGCCAGAATCGTGGCATACCGCCCCCCCATACTTTTACCAGAAAGAAAAATTTGTTTACGCGTTACGCCTGTCTTTTCAATAACTTTGTTGATAACTTGCTGCCATGTTTCTTCTAGAACATGTGGGGTATTGGGTGCTTTTAACCCTCGTTCCATGTAAGGAAAGTTAAATTTAACGGTTAAAATATTATGTTTTGCAATGCCTTCATGTATTTTAGATATAAAAGCAGAATCCATGTCACGTCCAGCACCATGAGCAATAATTAGAACAGACTGGTATTCATCAGGGATTAACCAAGTTGATGATATTTCAGCTTTTGGGGTGATGGTGATTTTATGATGCTTTGTTTTCATAATATTTTGAACAAGACGCTTTATGCGTAAACTAATTAAGTCTATAGTTTAACTTAAATCTTTGGATAATTAAAAAATAACTTGACGAAAATATCAAACCTACCTAGAATACGCCTTCTTTGCGGAGCGGTAGTTCAGTTGGTTAGAATACCGGCCTGTCACGCCGGTGGTCGCGGGTTCGAGTCCCGTCCGCTCCGCCAAAGATATCTAGCCATTATGCAGGGTTCTTACTACTTATAAAGACACAGGGCAAATCAAATTTATGTTGTGTTTTTTGCATTAAAGCCTGTATTCCAAATTGTTCTGTTGCACTGTGTCCTCCTGCAAACATGTGGATTCCACTTTCTTGGCTTTCGTGCCAATCATGTTCACTCATTTCGCCTGTGATATAAGCATCCAACCCCTGTTTTTTTGCCAATGTCCACTCACTATTTGCGCCACCCGTAATAATACCCACTGAATTTATTAGCTGCGAATTGTCAATAGAGGCCAGCATAACAGGATGGTGCAGAATGTGTTCCAGCTTAGTAGCAAGTGCTTTTGCTGATAAAGGGTGTTCTAAAACTCCTTTTATTCCGGTTGCTGATCCCTTGTAATCTCCAAAAGCTAGTTGCTTAATACAGCCAATTAATTTCCCTAAAACGGCTGCATTACCTACATCAGGATGACCATCCAAGGGTAAGTGATAGGCAAATAAGTTAATATTATTTTTTATTAAGGGGATAACTCTTTTTGCAAAGGGGCCTGTTATTATTTTTGGTCCATGAAACTTCCAAAAAAGACCGTGATGAACAACTAAAGCATCGGCATTTTGTTTAACTGCCTGTTCAATAGAATCTTTGCTTGCCGAAATGGCAAATGCAATTTTTTGTATTTCTGCCGCTCCTTCTATTTGTAATCCATTAGGGCAGTAATCATCATAGCCACTGGGGTTGAGCAAAGTGTTAAAAAATTGTGCTAAATGTTGCTGAGTGATCATTTATTACTTACTCCATATTGATGCCAGATGGTTTTAAAGGTTTCTGTTAAGCTTGAATCATCACTATGAACACGGTTAGATATTTCTTTAGTTGAAAGCCATTGTCCCTCATCTATTTCATCAGCATTAAGGGTAAAAGGTCCATTATGCTGACAACGATAAACCTGGATAAACTCCATACCTAATTGTAGGGTAGGTGAAAGTTTAAATAAAAACTGTAAAGTGGATTCAATTTTTATACCTAACTCTTCGGCTGTTTCTCTGATTGCACCGTTTATGTAATCTTCACCCTTATCAACATGCCCTGCAGCAGATGTATCCCAGAGACCTTTATTTAAGTCTTTTTTCATAGATCTTTTTTGTAAAAAAAGTTGTCCTTGATGATTAAAAACCAGAATATGGACTGCTCGATGACGAAGCCCTAAAGCATGAATTTTAACTCTGGGCAGTGAGTTGATAACGAGATCATTTTTATCAACAACAGAGAGGTATTCTATATTCATAAGTTAAACTCGATTCCTATGCTTTTGTCGTGGTAAGGTAACAGCTCTCAACAATTTAAGTAGTTTACACGATGGCAAGAAGAAGTGAACATAGTCAGCAAGAAATAAAAGAGATGATTTTAAAAGCCGCTGAGACTATTGTAGTTGATGAAGGCTTTGATAAATTAAAAGTACGGAAAATAGCCATGGAAATTGGTTATACCGTAGGTAGTATCTATATGGTATTTGACAATATGGCCGATTTAATTATGCATATTAAAGGCCAAACTTTAGATGATATTGCTACTCAATTAAATGCCATTGATAGTACGGGGACAGCGGAGCAACAGATTGTTTTATTGGCTAAAAGCTATTTATTATTTGCCTCTAATAATTTTAATCGCTGGCGAATGATTTTTGAACACCAGCTTAAAGAGGGTGAAAAAGTCCCTGATTGGTACCAGCAAAAAGTAAGTCAAATATTTACAATTGTTGAAATTCAGTTTGAACAGCTATCTACTTCGCATACTGATAAGCAAAGCAAGCAAGCTGCAAGAGCATTATGGAGTGGTGTTCATGGTATTTGTACTTTATCTTTAACGGGAAAGCTAGACTTGTTAGGGGTTGATAATATTGAAAATACCGTGGTGTTATTGGTTGAAAACTTTATTGCTGGTTGGAAGCTAAGTGAATAAGTGGCATGTAGAGGCAAGGCATGGCATGGCATGCCTCTACTATTTAAAGCTGTAGGCTGGTATGAGTTTGAGTAAGTTATGACCTGTGCTTTAAAGGTGGGGGTAAATGCAAAGAAATCAGAAAGGTTGCAATAAAAACTATAGTGCCTAAGCATAATAATGCGGTAACAGGGTCAAGCTGTTGTGATGCCGCATAAGTATAACTACCCACAGCAAATAACATCGCCACATTCTGAAAGAAACCTTGCAGAGCGACAGCACCTCCACTGCCAATACTTTCTTGCCCTAACTCCTGCAAGGCCGCATTAATGGGTACAATAAACATTCCTCCCGCCATACCTATGGCAAATAATGCTGCACGAGCAGTCCAGACGGTTTCTGTAAAGCTTAAGCAAATAATAAAAATAGCAAGTAAATAAGCAGGGATTCTAGCTCGACTTAAAAAATCTAAAGGAATCAGGCGCGGTACCAATGCCGAACCAACAATAATACCAATAGCTAAAAATAAAGTGAGTTCAGCAATATCACTGGCATTTTGTGTCATTAAAACTAAAGGTGCCCAGGCAATAATAATAACGCGGACAGTCGCGGCGGCAGCCCAAAATAATGAAGCACCTAAAATGGCAAACCGTGAACGAGGTGTAGTAAAAAATAACTTGGCTTGCTGGTAAAATAAAACGATTTTAAGGCCAGGTTCTGTTTTTTTACTTACTGTTTTGGGCAATAAAAAGCTAACAGCTGCAGAAATAATAAACAGACAAATGGTACCAATCAATGCCCATTGGATAGAATAATCAGCAACCTTGGCACCAATAATCATCCCTAATAAAATAGCAAAAATGGTAGAGCCTTCTATCCAGCTATTAGCTTTTACTAAGGCATCATTGTCAGCTAATTCAGGCAAAATACCATATTTTGCAGGGCTGTATATGGCGGCTCCCATTCCAACTAAACAATAGGCAATAAGGGGTTCAATATTTAACAATAATAAGCCAGCACCTAATGCTTTAATTAAATTAGCAAAAATAAGGACATTGGGCTTGGCATGGGTGTCTGCAAAAGAACCAACCCAAGGAGCCAAAATAACGAAAGCCACTAAAAATACACTTTGTAACGCAGGTACATACCAAGTGGCTAAATCAGCAGATTGCATCACTAAAGCGATGATGGTAAATAATATTGCATTATCTGCAAATGCAGAAAGAAACTGAGCTACAAGTAGTGGATAGATTTTTTTATTCATAACCTTTAGTTTAGTATGGCTGAGTCAGTAAGAGAGCAAAAAAGATCTAATATTTCTTTTGTTAAATCAATTTCACTCGACAGCATATTTTGTAGGGCGGACTAAAGTCCACCCTACAGTACTCGTCAACTAGCATAGACTTTCGGCCAGCTTAGACACTTCAGGGTAATTGGTTTTGCCGGTAGCCAAAATAGGAATAGTATCCACCACAAAAACTTTCTTAGGTAGGCTAATAGCATGGACTCCTATTGATAGTGCCATTAATTGTTTGCTGCTTGCACCTTTTTGAGTGGTTAATAAAATAACCTGTTCGCCTTTTTTAGGGTCAGGCAAGCTGGTTGTTGCATGTAGTGCCTCCGGCCAAATATTTGAAGCTAATTGTTCAACGGCCGTGAGCGAGACCATTTCACCGCTTACTTTGGCAAAACGTTTACTACGACCTCGAATGCTAACAAAGCCTTCGTCATCAATATTGACAATGTCACCAGTATCGTACCAGCCCTTGCCAAAGCTGGATTCAGGGGGGACTAGCAGGCCAGGGTTATCAGCAAGTAAGTAACCTTGCATAATATTGGGCCCATACAGATGTAACTGTCCGGCATCTTCAATGCCTGGGATTTCTGCTAATTGAAATTGCATATCGGGCATTAAGCGACCAACGGTTCCCTGTTTAAAATCCATTGGCGTATTCACGGATGCAACGGGTGCTGTTTCAGTAGCACCATAACCCTCTAAAATGCGAATACCAAATTTTTCAGACCATAGTTCGCGGGTACTGTCTTGTAATTTTTCAGCCCCTGCAACCACGTAGCGCATATTATAAAAATCATAGGCATGTGCTTTTTTAGCATAAGCAGCTAAGAAGGTATTGGTACCAAACATAATGGTAGCCCCAGTATCGTAAGCTATCTCAGGTATAACACTATAATGCAAAGGCGATGGATAAAAGAAAGTTGTCATGCCATTAAGAATGGGTAGCATTGTGCCGACAGTAAAGCCAAAGGAATGAAACATAGGTAAAAAATTTAACACAATATCTTGAGCATTAAAACTAATACGAGCCTTTAATTGGTTGTGGTTTGCCAAAATATTGGCATGAGAAAGCACAACACCTTTGGGTTCACCCTCAGAACCTGAGGTAAATAGCACAACAGCCGCACTCTCTGGACTAAATTGTTGATGTTTATACCAATAGTCAGCTGTTGTAGATTGGACTACTGCTTTTAACTTATCAATAGTAGATATTGATTCTGCTAAATCTTCCAAATAAACTAAATTAACCTGTTTAGCTAATGCTTCAGCATCGGCATTTAATTTTGCTAAGTCAATAAAACGGCGAGAGCTTAATACTGTTTTAACTTGTGCTGTTTTACAAGCTGATATCATCCCCTTTGATCCCGTTGAGTAATTAAGCATAGCAGGAACTCTGCCATATAACTGCAAACCTAAAACAACATTCAATGTTTTAGTTGAATTGGGTAAAAAAACGCCGATATTTTCTTCCGCCTGCGTGATCTTTTTTAAGGCCTTACCGATGACTAAGGTTCGAGTAATCAAAGCGTTATAGGAGAGGGGAATACGCTCTAAATCTTCGGCAACCGTATGCTTTCCACCGTGAATAGTTCGAGCTTCTAAAAGCGCGGAAAAAAGTGTTTGCTTGTAATGACTGGTAGAGAAAATCATCTCACTCATTAAGTCAGCCAAAATATGACCGCAATATTTACGCCGTGACTTGCCTATTAACCCTGGCTTAGCTTTAATGCTGGTATGAGGAAGGATTTTTATGGTGATTTTAGGGAACCAGCGTAAACGAACAATATTTCTTAGTTTAGAAAAGTGAGTGTATTCAGCTCCATGAATTCGGACTGGCAATATTGCGGCGCCTGATTTATCAGCGACCATGCCAGTACCATCATAAACTTTCATTAATGAGCCTGTTACTGTAATACGTCCTTCTGGAAAAATAACAGTTTTGGTGTCGTTTTGTAAGTGATGAATAAGTGCTTTTAAAGACAGAGGTTGAGTAGGGTTCATTGGAAAAACTGTAGAAAGCCCAAGAAACGGCTTTATCCACCAGCGCTCAGAAATCTGCGTGTTAATCGCAAAGGTAATATTATCGGGCAAGAATACACCGAGCAATAATGGGTCTAAAAATGAAGTATGGTTGGAAATAATGAGAACTCTATCTCCCGCTTTTTTGTAGTTGTCCAGCCCTTCAACTTCAACTTTATAGATTAAAGTCAGTAGCCAATGTAGTATTTTTTTTAACATATTAATCTCTCCTGAGAACAGCTTAGCAGATAGCAAGAGTTTATTATAAACTTAAATTAAACATCGTTCAATTAATTTTCTACTTAAGGTAAAAAGCGAGTAAGAACGAGTATTAATATTAGGCGCTAATAAATGCTGGCTATGATATTCTAATTGATGTAGAAGAGCGGCATAAATGTTCAAGGGGTCAGCCAGCTTGATTACGAGCCACTACCTGATTGGGTTATACTTCGCACAGTCACGGATGCGAAAGTATAGATACAGGAATGGGTAAGAAAATAACGGGTTTTATAATCTCGTTACCTATAAACTGACCCTTATTTTATAAGGGAATAGCAAAATTAAAGATAGCACCTTGATCATCACTTTGCTCGGCCCATATTTTACCTTTATGAACCAAAAT
The DNA here is from genome assembly GCA_964472945.1 of uncultured Methylomarinum sp. GTDB lineage: Bacteria > Pseudomonadota > Gammaproteobacteria > Methylococcales > Methylomonadaceae > QPIN01. The sequence continues at coordinate 16,474 of CAYYNM010000027.1, forward strand.
TATTTCCTGGCAAATTGCTAAACCAAGCCCTGTACCACCTGCATTTGATTTGGTTTTGCTACTTTGAATAAATTTATCAAAGACAGCATCTAATTCAGCAGCAGGAATACCAAGGCCTTGATCACGAATACTACATAGTAAGCCTGGTTTTTGTTGTCTTCCGGAAGATAGCAAGTCATACAAAGAAAAACTGATAAAAATAGATTGCCCAGGCTCTGAAAATTTAATGGCATTACTGAGTAGATTGGTAATAACTTGTGAAATGCGTTGTTTATCAAAATTTGCCAAAGTATTCCCGGTTGTTTCTTGCCAGTGGATAGTCAGTTGTTTTTCAATTAAATTGGCTTCAAAGTCAGCAACGCAGTTTTCAGCAACCTGTTTTAGCTCATGCTGTTGAATGTCTAGTTTCATTTGACCGGCTTCTAATTTAGCTAAATCAAGTAAATCATTAAGCAAAAATAATAAACGTTCGCCGCTGATATTAATGCGGTCAAAAAACCTTTCCAGTTTTCCTAAGTCGCCTTTTTTTACACTTTTAAGGCCCAGTTGAGCAAAACTAAGGATTCCATGTAAAGGCGTTCGAAGTTCATGGGACATATTAGCTAAAAATAGAGATTTAGTTTGATTCGCTTGTTCTGCTATCTCTTTAGCTTTAATAAATTCCTCAGTTTTAAGTTTAACCTCCATTTCTAAAAGCTCATTATGTTGCAATAAATCAATTTCTAGTTGTTTTTGTAATGATAGGTCATGGATAAAGCCACAAAATAACATCTCATTTTGAGAAGGAACGGCATTGATTGATAAGCGAATAGGGAATTCTAAGCCGTTCTTTTTTATCGCACTAAGGTCACGAATAGTACCTAAAAAATTTGTTTTACCTGGGTGTTGTAAAGCATTCGCTATATATTGGTCATGTTTTTCTTTATCTGGGGAGGGAACAATAATAGCAATATTTTGGCCGATTATTTCCTGTTCGGTATAGCCAAATAGCTTGCAAGCCGCTGGATTAAAGCTTTGTATAATGCCTTTACTATTAATGTTCAAGGGGTCAGCCAGCTTGATTACGAGCCACTACCTGATTGGGTTATACTTCGCACAGTCACGGATGCGAAAGTATAGATACAGGAATGGGTAAGAAAATAACGGGTTTTATAATCTCGTTACCTATAAACTGACCCTTATTTTATAAGGGAATAGCAAAATTAAAGATAGCACCTTGATCATCACTTTGCTCGGCCCATATTTTACCTTTATGAACCAAAATTATTTCCTGGCAAATTGCTAAACCAAGCCCTGTACCACCTGCATTTGATTTGGTTTTGCTACTTTGAATAAATTTATCAAAGACAGCATCTAATTCAGCAGCAGGAATACCAAGGCCTTGATCACGAATACTACATAGTAAGCCTGGTTTTTGTTGTCTTCCGGAAGATAGCAAGTCATACAAAGAAAAACTGATAAAAATAGATTGCCCAGGCTCTGAAAATTTAATGGCATTACTGAGTAGATTGGTAATAACTTGTGAAATGCGTTGTTTATCAAAATTTGCCAAAGTATTCCCGGTTGTTTCTTGCCAGTGGATAGTCAGTTGTTTTTCAATTAAATTGGCTTCAAAGTCAGCAACGCAGTTTTCAGCAACCTGTTTTAGCTCATGCTGTTGAATGTCTAGTTTCATTTGACCGGCTTCTAATTTAGCTAAATCAAGTAAATCATTAAGCAAAAATAATAAACGTTCGCCGCTGATATTAATGCGGTCAAAAAACCTTTCCAGTTTTCCTAAGTCGCCTTTTTTTACACTTTTAAGGCCCAGTTGAGCAAAACTAAGGATTCCATGTAAAGGCGTTCGAAGTTCATGGGACATATTAGCTAAAAATAGAGATTTAGTTTGATTCGCTTGTTCTGCTATCTCTTTAGCTTTAATAAATTCCTCAGTTTTAAGTTTAACCTCCATTTCTAAAAGCTCATTATGTTGCAATAAATCAATTTCTAGTTGTTTTTGTAATGATAGGTCATGGATAAAGCCACAAAATAACATCTCATTTTGAGAAGGAACGGCATTGATTGATAAGCGAATAGGGAATTCTAAGCCGTTCTTTTTTATCGCACTAAGGTCACGAATAGTACCTAAAAAATTTGTTTTACCTGGGTGTTGTAAAGCATTCGCTATATATTGGTCATGTTTTTCTTTATCTGGGGAGGGAACAATAATAGCAATATTTTGGCCGATTATTTCCTGTTCGGTATAGCCAAATAGCTTGCAAGCCGCTGGATTAAAGCTTTGTATAATGCCTTTACTATTAATGGTAATAATACAGTCTAATGCAGTATTAATAATACTATTAAGATGGTTTTGTTTTTGCTCGATTAAGCGGATACTCTTTTCAAGCTTTTGTTGGTGCAGTTTAAAATCTCCAATTTCTCGCCAAACAGCATGTAATACGGTCTCATTTTTAATTTGTACAAAGGTTAGTGTCACTTCACAAAGAAAATTTTCGCCATCAAAACGTTTATGTAACCATTCAAATCGGAGGAAACCTTGCTTATGTGCTATGGCAATTAATTTATTAGCTTTTTTAGATGAAAACTTTCCATCAGCTTGTTTTTCAGGTGATAAGTCAGCTGGGTGCGAATTTAATACTTTTTGTTTATCGTTTGTGCGTAGCATTCTTAATGCAGAAGGGTTGCAGTCAGAAATGCGAGAGCCTTTTAGCAATAATATTCCGTCCTCTGATTTTTCAAATGTTTTTTTTAAAATTTCTGTTTGAGCAGAAACTAAACTAATACTATCCATTTTGTCTTTTTTCTAAAAAAGGTGGCTATTGCTTGAAAAATAGATGTAAAACAGTATAAATACAGTTTACAAAAATGTACTTGAACTCAATTGATTCTAGCATAAATTTTGAAATAATCAGCTGAACATAATAGTTAACTGTTAGCTTATTAAGTTTTTAGGTGGGGAATGATTAAAGTAGTTTCGTTTTTTCATTTATAATGATAAACAGCATTATTTAAGCTCTGTGTTTAAGCATTAAAACAGAGTGACGACTAATGGGGTTGTATTCATTTATTTGCTTTAAAACTTAGTGTGTTATGAAAATACTTAATATTTATTTCAAAAATATCAATTCGCTTGAAGGGGAAAGTCGCATTCATTTTGATAAACCCCCGATTGTAGATGGTGGTGTTTTTGCAATTACAGGGCCAAATGGCTCTGGAAAATCGAGTGTTTTAGATGCAATCACCCTAGGCTTATATGGTGAAACCTTTCGTTTTAATCGACCTGCTGAGCATGTGATGACTAAAGCGACTGCTGATAGCTTTGCTGAAGTTGAGTTTGCCTTTGCAAATGATAAATTTAAAGCAAGCTGGCATGTTGCCAGGGCAGGTGGAAGCCCTGATGGCGAGTTATTACCCGCTAAAATGAAGCTGGTTCAGTTAAATGGTAGTGAGCAAATTTTAGGGGACAATATTCAAAGGGTTCGTGAAAAAATGCTTGAATTGACAGGTATGGATTTTCATAAATTTAGTAAATCTATGGTGCTGGCTCAAGGTGATTTTTCAGCTTTCTTGAATGCGTTAGATAGTGAGCGCATGGATATTCTAGAAAAAATAAGTGGTAAGGATATTTATCAGCAATATGAGCAGCAAGCCGAAGAAAAATATAACCAGGTAAAAAGTCGATTGCAACAGCTAGAACAAGACTTATCAGCAATTCCGGTAATGGATGATATTAGCAAAGAAGCCAGTCAGCATGATTTAGAAGATTTTAAAGCACAGCAGTCTGAGTTAAGCAAAGAGCAAGATGATGTTGAGCAAAATTTAAGCTGGGTACAAAATATTACTCGTTTAGAAAAACAGCTTAAATCCTTTGATAAACAACTACAAGACCTTACTAAACAACATGAAGCCAGGCAACAAGAGCTTGATAAGATTAAAGCCTCAAAAAATGTATTGGCTTTTGAGGGGGAGCTCAGTTCTTTAGATAGTAAAGAAGAAGCCATTCAGCAAAGTAAAAAATCACTGGATTCTTATCGCCATGAAGTAGAAATGTTGCAACAGCAGTTACAAGTAGCGCATTTTGATGAAAATACTTCTCCTGACCTACTTACGCCAACTCAGCAAAAAGAAAAAATTGAGCAATTAAGTAGCAAGTTAGGTGACCTAAAATCTTCTCTGCAATCTGAAAAAGGATTATTAGAGTCTTTAAAGCAACAAAAACAACAAAAAGAGACGGATCTACAGGCTCTGGAGTCTTGGTTGCAAGCTCATGCCGTTGATAAAACGTTGCTGGAAAACTTCCCCGACACAATAAAACTACGGGAAATAAGGGGGGAGCTGTCAGAATTAACCGAGCAAAAATCGGCAAACTCAAAACAGCTAAAAAATGCAAGTAAAGCTTTAGAGCGCAAAAAATCAGAAATAAAAACACTCAAGCAGAAAGCTGAACAATTTAAGTTTGAAATAGCAGAAAATGAGGCGGAATTTAAAGCACTTGCTGAAGGTAATTCTTTAGAAGAATTAGAAGAACTTAAAGTTGAGCAGCAACAACGTGTTCTTGATTATCAGGAGCTAAATGACTTAGCAGCCGTTAATTATAAACTAGGCAAAAAAGGATTTTTAGGTCAGTTTTTTGGTTTAAGAAATGAAATTAAAGAAGAGGCCGAGTTAAAAAAACAACATGATCTATTACAACTTGAAATAGGTCGTGAAAAAAGAGTAATTAGCACATTGGAAGATGCTGTTACCAATGAGGATTTGTTGAAAAAAATGGCGGTAGATAGAGGGAAGTTAGTCGATGGTAAACCTTGCCCTTTATGTGGTGCATTGGAGCACCCTTATGCTAAACATACACCTGCTGCCTCTGCTTCAAGACAAGTTTTAAAAGAACAAAGGAATAAGATAAAAAGGTTGCTTGCCGATGAGCTTAGTCTAAGTAAAAAAATTACTTCAGTTAAGAAGCAGGTAGCATTAGATGAAAAGAAAGATGAAAAATTAAAAAATGTTTGTGCTCAATGGAATACATTGGCTAATAAATTAAATGCATTTAGTCTGGATTTAACCATTGATAATCTGTCGTTAATGAAGGATTTAATCAAAGCAGAAAAGAAAGAGCTTAAAGATATTAATCGCTTGTTAAAACGAACCAAAAAACTACAGCTAAAAAATGCAGAGATAAAAGGGTTTATTAAAACAAATGATACCGGTTTAGAGAGAACAGCTAAAGAATGGGCGGTGTTAACAGCTGAATGGGAAAACCGTCCAAAAGAGTCGACTGAGGATGAAGAAACCTATAACCATGTAGTTGAGCAAGAAAAACTACTGTCAGAGAAGGTGGAAAAGCAATTGCAGCAGTTGGGTGAGAAAATGCCCTCAAAATTCAAAGAAGAAGCCTTTTTTAAACTGTTAACTGACCGTAAGCAAGCTTACTTGGTTAAGTCAGAAAGCTTGGCCCCCTTTACAGAAGAAATTAAACAATTAACTCAAACAATAGGCACGAGTTCAGAAAAGATAATTGAACTTAACCAAGATGTTCAGCAATATTCCAAGGATGTGCAGAAACGAGAAAGTGCCGGTATGCATTTGGCATTGATTGAAAAACAAAAGTTGATTGCAGATAAGGAGAGCTCTTTTGCCCAGCAAGAAAGTGAATTTGCTGTTGCGAAACAGCTGTTGCAAGAGAAAATCAAACAAACTGCTGCGATTGATTTAGAGGGTGTAAGAGAGTTATTGGTTGCAATACATAGCGAAGCCGATTTGCAGAAACAGCATGATGAGTTAGCTGAAAAAATGCTAGTCATTAAAAATAAACATGATGAGCTATTGGTTCAGTTAGAAACTGAGCGAACACATGCTGTTACAACAGAAACGGAGTATGACTTAACGGCTCAGAAAAGTGTTGTTAAAAGAAAACTGGATATTGCTAGGCAAGAAGTAGTGAGCTTGCAAAATAAACTGGATAAGCAAGGTGATTTTCAGCAAAAACAGCAGGAAATTGTCGATAAAATTGCTGAACAGAAAATTGAATTAGCAGTTTGTGAAGAGGATAAAAAATTAGTTTCATCTGAAAGTAATATTCAGTTTAGAGAAAAAGTGCAGCAAATTATTTCTGATAAGTTGATGGCACAAACAAATCAGGTGTTAGAAAAAATCAGTGGACGGTATTACGTTCGGAAAGTAGCAAGCGAGCATGGTTTAGCTTTAGAAATAGAGGATACTAAACAACAAAATGCTCGTAGATTACCAAAAACATTATCAGGAGGGGAAAGCTTTATAGTCAGTCTTGCTTTAGCCTTGGGATTGGCAGAAATGTCTAGCAATGGGCAAGCAGTAGATTCATTATTTTTAGACGAGGGGTTTGGAAATTTAGATGCTGAGTCACTTTATTTGGCGATGACAGCGCTAGAAAATTTACAGACACATGGTAAGGTTGTGGGTGTTATTTCGCATGTCGAAGGTGTGCGGAAACGCATTAAAACCCATATTGAAATGACTAAAAAGCCTAATGGGTTGAGTGCGTTAAAAATGGTGTCTTGAGGGTGGTAGTAAAAACCTTGGAGTTCACTGAGAGCGTAGAAAATTAATGACCAAATTATGAGGCTATATTGACAGTTAAATAGCCTATTAATTTTTCCAAAATTGGCCTATTGAATAAAGCCTGGCAAGCACGTCAGGCCTTTCACCTAAAAAATAACGTAGCCG
>CAYYNM010000028.1:0-22905 GCA_964472945.1 uncultured Methylomarinum sp.
ATCCATGAAAAATCTCAAGGAATTTTTGTTACTCCCGAGAACTTATAGCGGATACGTTTTTTCGTTCATTTGAGGCGAATAGTTGTGCTATTTAACGAAAATGAGCGGAAAAAGTGGCCAAAAGGGCTTTTTCTGTAGCAGGTTCTCTATTCTCGGACAGCCTCCTAGGTTGACTGGCAGGGTAGAGTGCTAAAAGATGAATATGCTGATTTGTTGCTTAATTTTTTAGACCTAAAAGAGTTGCGGCAAAAAGTAATAAATATTAACCCCCCCCTATCTGGCAGTGTGCAATATAAAATATAGATAAAGTAACTCTATTCCCCAGAGACATAAAAAAATTCCAGTAATTGTGCTAAAAAAATTTTCATTTGTGGGTAAAGTTTTTTCTAATAAAATAAATAAAGTAATTAATGCCATAGCCATTATATTCATTACGCCAACTGCAAACATAATAAGCATTTGAGCCCAGCAACAACCTAAACATTTTTTTCCATGAATGATGCCCATTTTAAAGGCACCATATTTTCCTTGTTGCCAGAAATGTAATAAAAAACCTAATGGCGATCTGCAGTGATGTAAACAAGCATTTTTTTGTGCTGTAAACTGGTAAATACCCGCTGTTATGAATATGAGTGCCGCTAATGCTATACTGTTATTTTCCATCATTCTTGTCAGTAACAGATGACTGTGTAGTTGCCATTGCAGTAAGGTTAATATAATGCTGAATAAAAACCAGATTAACAAATAGGCAAAACTAAAAATAAGGGTGTATGGTTGGTCGGTACTATATTTTTTTTGACAGGTTCGACTAAATACCTTAATCATAGGTAAAGCGGTTGGTAGCATCATGGCAGCCATCATTACTGCCCACATTGCATAAACCGTAGTGAAATCGCTTATTTCCCACTGTCCGGCTGAATCAGGGGGGATCCACATTTCAGTTATTGGCAAGGAAGTCATTTGCCATTGCATATAAAGCATCACTCCCCAGGCAGAAAGTGTGATAATAACGAGTAAAATCATCATTTTAGGCAATAAGTACAGCTTTGTTTTACTCATCTCTGATAGCTAAACTCTGAATAATACCCATTACGGTCATTAAACTGCCAATTTTTATCAAAATCTTGATATTGATAGTTTTTTGATTTCGCAACAATAGAGGCATGACTACTCACTACACATAAAGGTGGGGTACTAATTTTTGATTCAGTGCCTGTAATACCATGAATAGCTTCTATTTCAGCTTGAGCAATATTGGGGATAGACATAAAGCGTTTATTAGACTCTTCCCTGTATTCAATTTTAGTTTTTTTAACACCTAGCACTTCGCTAACAAAGCTCATCAGAATTTCTAGGTGCCCACCTTGTTGTCCACTAAAAATTTGAGAAATGGCCTCAAATTGGGTGTCATTTGCGCGTTCGTCAATATATAAGGCAGCTTGCCAATTTCCATCTTTCATATTGGCTGGCGAATAGCAAGCCAGTGCAATATTAAGATTATTGAGTGATTGTTTAGCATAACTGCCTTTATCTATATGCCAGGCAACTAATAATTTACAATCACCTTCTGAAGGTGGTTGTAACCAAACGCAAGGACAGGCTACTTCACAGTTACAGGTTTCAAAATAACTGCCTTGTAATTGCCATTCAATAGCTTCGCTCATTATGATTTCCTAAAAAGGTTCTTTAAAAGGTCTTAGGTCAAGCTCATGTGTCCAGGCACTGGGGTGCTGGCAATGCATTGACCAATAAGTTTCGGCAATGGCTTCTAATTTTAAAAGCCCTTCCTGCCCTTTACTTTTGTAGTACTCTGAAAATTGTTGTTCTGCTCGATCTCCATTAATCACACCATCAATAATGGTATGTACAACATGAATACCTTCAGCAGAAAACTCTCTAGCCAACCCCTGAGCCAACGCTCTTAATGCTGCTTTTGCCGAAGCAAAAGCTGTAAAGGGAGGTTTCGCACGTAAAGAAGCTGTGGCTCCAGTAAAAAAAATAGTGCCTTGCTGATTAGGCTTCATACTTATTACTGCTTGTTTAGCAAACAAAAAGGCACCTAAACAATTTTGCTGCCATAAATGGTTAAAAGTTTCGGTCTCTGTGTCTAGTAATGGTGATGGAATATTGCTATCTACATTATAGGCAGCAATATGTAATGGTAAACCCTGACCTTTAACAATGTCGAATAAATGATTGACATCATGCTCTACAGTGGCATCAGCAACAACAACGGTTACTTGCCCAGCATTTTTCAAAATACTATTGGCAACTATATTCAGTTTATTTTCACTACGCCCGGCAATAAAAACATGCAACCCTTTGCCTGCAAAGTGTTTTGCCAGCGTGGCACCTAGTCCACGCTCTGGCCCAACACCCAAAACAACAGCTGAGTACTGTTGTATCATTATTTTCTGCCAAAAATAAGTGAGAAATTATTCACAGGCATATCAATCTGCTCTTTTAATTCCATACCATGTTTTTCAGCCGCTTTTTTTAGATCATTTATATCTTTTAGGCCCCATTCAGAAACCCCTGCGGAACTTAAGGTCTTGTGAAACTCCTGGTTTGACTCTGTTGTACACTGACCATCTACTTGAAAAGGGCCATAAATTAATAAAAACCCATCATCAGATAATAAGTGTTCGGCACATTTCATCATCCCATCAGCTATGGAAACAGGAGCAACCTGAAAAATATTAATACAAAAAATAGCTGAGAATGAAGCGGGAGTACCTGCGTTAAACCAAGTATCTGGTTGGGTTAAATCTAAATGTACTGGGTCTGCGATATTATCATTTGAATGATCGCTGGTCAGGTTTTTAATATTATCAAATACTTCAACATCTTTGTCTGAAGGGTGGAAATGTAAATGTTCAAAATGGGGGGCAAAGAAATTAATATGCATACCGCTACCACTTGCCATTTCTAACACCTTTCCTGGTTTTTTAGGCATCTTATCTTTAAAGACTCCTAAAATGGGGTCCTTGTTACGACCTCCTGCCCAGGCTACATATTCACTTAAGGGATGCGGATCTAATGGGGGTTTTTTATCATTCATTTTGTAGCCTCTTTTATTGATAGTTAGTGACATATACTTCACGCGGTCACGGATGCGGAATTTATAGCGAGTTGATTTTTGTTGATAGCAAGGCACTGAAATGGGCGCATAGCAAGCTACGCAACTATTTCAGCAACGCTGCCTATCGACACAAATCGACCGATAGAAATCCGCAGTTGTGACCGCGTGAAGTATAACTAGAAGGTCATCTTCATGTAGTCACTATAAGCTATAGCATGTATTGTGCCGATTTTTGTTTTTAAGAATAGTAATTAAAAACAATGTCTTATATTTTTAGCTTGTTTATTTTGTGAAGTAGTGGTTCAATCAGTGAAAAATTATTTCAATTTATCATCATGACTGAACTTTCTCTATCTGACCTAAGCCCTAATATTTTTTTGCAAACATTTGTCCTTGAACTCATGCATGCCAGTGAACAGTTAGGCCAAGAGCAAAGTCAGCAACTTATAGAGCAAATTGCTAAAACAGCAGGGTGTTTTTTTGAAGAGGTCTACCGCTCAGAAAAAGGCAACAAAAATAATGCACTCGATATAGAAAATTATATTGAGCTGATATTAGGCCTTAAAAATAATATCGGTGGAAATTTTTCACTCATTTCAAGTAACCAAGATTGCATAACGGTAAGTAATACTAGCTGTCCGTTTGGGGAAAAAGTAGCAAACTTCCCTGAACTTTGCAGGATGACATCAAGTGTTTTCGGAGGGATTGCTGCTCGTAACTTTGGTTATGCCAAAGTTGAAATTGCTAAAAGTATTGCTAAGCATGATGGCTGTTGTGAAGTTTACATTCACATGAATGCTACAGCGGCAAAAAGTAAAGAGGGTATTGAGTATCAGGCAGATATAAAAATCCATTCTGACAAAAAGGATTTTGATGAACTGCACTCCCGAATAGAGCAAAGTATGCTAAAAATATGGCGCAAACAAAGTAAACAGCAGCTAAAAAAAAATCAGCCACCTTTAATTATTGCTAATTCTGAAGCTATGAAAAAGGTCTTGCAGTCAATAGAAGTTATTGCGCCCACATCAGCGACTGTGTTAATTGAAGGACAGACAGGCGTTGGTAAAGAATTGGTTGCTCGTGCAATACATGCGATGAGCGAGCGAAGTGGCAAGCCTTTTATCCCCATTAACTGTGGTGCTATCCCAGAAAGCTTAATAGAAAGCGTACTCTTTGGACATGAGAAAGGAGCCTTTACAGGCGCGGTAGAAGTCCATCAGGGTTTCTTTGAAAGAGCGGGAGGTGGTTCTTTGTTTCTGGATGAAGTCGATTCTTTATCGCCTGCTGCTCAAACTCGGTTATTAAGAGTTATTCAGGAAGGTGAGCTGGAAAGAATAGGTGGAAGACAATCAATACAAGTTGATTTGCGAATTATTTCAGCCACCAACGTTCATTTACAAGACAAAGTAGAACAAGGTTTATTCCGCAAAGATTTATACTACCGAGTGAATGTTGTTAAATTAGAAATACCTTCATTACAAGAAAGACCTTCTGATTTACCTGCCTTGGTAAAGTTAATCTTACAACGTATGAGTCAGAAGCATAATAAAAAGGTAGACACCGTTAGCCGTGAAGTTATGCAACAGATTCGGGCGTATAATTGGCCAGGCAATGTTCGAGAGTTGGAAAATATATTGGAACGTAGCCTTTTATTTACTAAAGGGCAAGAAATAACAGAATTATTGCTAGAAAGTGATTCACCAAAAGCTGAGCTTAGTAGCTGGAAACACTTAAAAGCAAAAGCTATTGATGGTGTAGAGCAGGCATTTTTGAAAGAAGCTCTACAGCAACACCAAGGAAATATTAGTGCAGTTGCCAGTTGTATGGAGCTTTCAACCAGAGCCGTCTACAACAAATTAAATAAATATCAAATTAATCCTGATAAGTACCGAAATTAAAAGTTTTGTTGGTAATGGGTTAAATCTGTAGCGTTAACAGATACATTCTCATTAATAACAGCCTTTTGGTGCGCAGGTTTTAACCTGCATTCTTTAGTGCAAGAGCAGGCTAAAGCCTGCACCCCCAATAAATTGTTAAAATAGTTTTATCAACAGGTCCTCTGACCGAAGAAAGTATATTAGCGACTAACCAATAATGTTCCAACACCTTGATTGGTAAATAACTCAAGTAAAACTGCATGGTCAACCCTGCCATCAATAATGTGGACACTGGAAACACCACCTTTTAAAGCATCTGTAGCACATTGAGTTTTGGGGATCATACCGCCTTCAATGGTTCCATCAGCAATTAAATCATCGATATCCGAGATAGAAAGTCCGGTCATCAAATTTTTATTTTTATCTAAAATACCTGCTGTATTGGTGAGTAATAACAGTTTTTCAGCTTTTAAAACTTCAGCAACTTTACCGGCAACCAAGTCAGCATTGATATTGTAAGAATGACCATCATCACCAACACCAATAGGCGCAATAACAGGAATAAAGTCACTATTGCAAAGCATATCTACTACAGAGGGATCTATACTACTGACTTCACCTACATGGCCTAAATCAATAATTTCCGATGCTTTATGTTCGGCTGAAGACCGTTTTAAATTGATTTTTCTAGCATGAATAAAATCGCCATCCTTACCTGTTAGGCCAATAGCTTTACCGCCATGAAGGTTGATTAGGCTAACAATTTCTTTATTGACCTGACCGCCTAAAACCATTTCAACAATATCCATGGTTTCGCTATCAGTGACACGCATGCCATCAATAAATTGAGTGCTAATATTGAGCCGGTCTAAAAGTTTACCAATTTGAGGACCACCGCCATGAACAATGATGGGGTTAATACCAACCAGTTTCATCAGTACAATATCTCTGGCAAAGCTATGCTTAAGCTCATCATCAATCATGGCATTGCCGCCAAATTTTACCACCACGGTTTTACCCTTAAACTTTTTTATATATGGTAAAGCCTCAATAAGGACGTGAGCGATGTGATGGGATGTGTTTTCTTGCATAAGGTCTGAGTAACAGTTGGTTAAAAGTAAAGATTAGAACGGCACGTTTATATCAGCTTTGATTTGAGTGAGCAAGTCTTTAAACTGGGATTGAATACGGTTTAATGCTTCAGCGGTATCCGCTTCAAAACGGAGAGCTAAGGCAGGCATGGTGTTAGAAGCTCTAACAAGCCCCCAGCCATCACTAAAGTCTGCTCTCAATCCATCAAAAGTAATAATTTCGGCATCTTTAAAATCTACTTTAGCAAGTAGCTGCTGCATCAAGTTAATATTTTCACTTTCAGCTAATTCAATATAAATTTCTGGTGTGCTGAAACTCTCGGGAATATCGGCAAAAACTTGTGCGCTATCGCGAGTATCTGCAGACAAAATACCAATAAGGCGAGCAGCTGAGTATAAGGCATCATCAAAACCAAACCAGCGATCATTAAAGAAGATATGCCCACTCATTTCACCTGCTAATACAGCACCAGTTTCTTTTAATTTAGCTTTGATAAAAGAGTGGCCTGTTTTGCACATCAGTGAGCGCCCTCCGTGTTTAGTAATATAGCCTTTAAGGTGGTGGGTTGACTTTATATCGTAAATAATTTCTGCCCCAGGTTTATTACTTAATACTTCTTTAGCAAATAGCATAAGCAGTCTATCCGGCCAGATTATCTTACCCTTTGAATCAATAACCCCTATCCTATCTCCATCCCCATCAAATGCAATACCTATATCCGCTTCATAATGCTCAACGCCTGCGATTAAGTTTTGTAAATTTGCAGGGTTGCTAGGGTCGGGATGATGATTGGGAAAAGTACCATCAATATCACAAAACAATTCAAAGACTTCACAACCCAGGGTTTTTAATAGAGTTGGAGCGATTTCTCCGGTCGCCCCATTTCCGCAATCAACAACCACCTTCATCGGACGAACCAAATGGGTATCTTCAGCGATAGTACCTATATATTCATTGATGAACATATTGTTTTTATCTATTGTTCCTGGATTCCCAACAGCATAATTTTTCTGATCTACCCGTTGCTTAATCTGTTGTATTCGGTCACCAGCAAGTGTTTCACCATCGATGATTATTTTTAGTCCATTGTATTCTGCAGGGTTATGGCTAGCAGTAACAACTACCGCTGATTTTCCTTCAGTATGCTGGGCAACAAAATAAACCAGGGGCGAAGGAACTAGACCTATATCCAGGACATTTACACCTGTAGAGATAATTCCTTTTGCTAATATTTCAGCAAAAGATTCGCTAGATAAACGACCATCTCTTCCTATCACGATTGAATTGATGTTTTTTTCTTTTACTTCAGACGCTATAGCCTTACCAATATTAAAAACGATGTCCGTCGTTAATGTTTTTTCGGCAATACCTCGAATATCGTAAGCTCTATAAATAGAAGCATTGACAGTTGGTTTTTCTTTAGGTTTAATTTCTGGTTCTGGGTCAGTTGCTGATGTAACCACTGATATATCAGGAAAGTCTACAGGGGCTATTTCAGGCAAAGCAATAGGGCTACTTGGCATTGGGATACTTTTACCGCCCGATAGCATATCATCATCCATCTCAAGAAAGCTAACACCGTCAGGTTCATCAAAAAAATCATCTGAGCCTCTTTCTGGAACGAGCTCGCTAGGAAAATCAGTCCCCCCATGATCCAACACACGTTTAAATTGGACCATGGTAGATATTAAAGTTTTCATTTCGTTAAAATGAACGGGGTAACTGCCGATAGTTTTACCAGAAAATAAGTCTTTAATAGCTTTTAAAATAGTCCCTAAATCTTGTCTTAATAAATGGGTAATATTGCGATAAGCAATGAAAAAAGAGATACCAATAATTAGAGCAGGAACAAAAATGATTGCCGCAATAACAGAAATGGAGAAAATACTGTTGGTATTTTTAGGTGCGTAATAAAGCCTCCAGGAAGTGTTTAGTATTTTAATCTGCTTATCCAATGGCGTATCTGCTGTAACACCTGAAGTTTTAGCTAGAGAGGCTTTTTGTTGTTTTAACTCAATAAGACTATTATTTAAATGGGCTGAGTTTAGAATGGACTGAAGAAAATTAAACTTAAGGCTGGCAAGAATAACACCAACCGGTACATTGTCTTTAATAATAGCGGCTGTAATGGCTAAATGCCTATTTTCTCCCCTACCCTGAATGACTGCAAGCTGTTTTTTAGAGAGTGTTTCCTGAACCATAATAAGGTCGGCATTTCCCATATGAGGAATACTTGACGCATCTAGTTCAGTTACATTAGTAGGCAATATTCTGATTTTTAGAACACTGGGTATGAATTGTTCAAGTCTTTTTGCCACCTCAGCACTTTGGCGAGGATTACCCATATCAGCTGCTTCTATAAGCTCTGCTGAGGTAGCCATTTTTGAAACAGTTGCTTGTAAAGCATTTACTTGCGCAGAAATGCTTAAAGCAAGGCCTTGAGCTAATGCTTTAGTTGCTTGCTGTTGCGCCTCTTTAATGTCAGACAGGGAAACCCAGTACATGCCCCCTCCAGCAACTAGAGTCATCATTATAGTAACAGCAGATAAAATACTAAAAATGCGGTTCATTCTAATCCTTGGTTAAAATATTAGTGTCGTCCGGTATGACCAAAACCACCATCCCCTCGGTGGCTATCATCAAATTCAGTGACGTGTTCAAATTCAGCTTGAATCACGGGAACAAATACCATTTGTGCAATACGTTCACCTATTTCAATGGTAAATGGGGTGCCTCCTCGATTCCAGCAAGAAACAAAAACTTGACCTTGATAGTCTGAATCTATCAATCCGACTAAATTTCCCAGCACAATACCATGTTTATGCCCTAAGCCAGAGCGAGGAAGGAGAATAGCCGCCATAGTGGGGTCTGCAATATGTATTGCCAGGCCTGTAGGGATAAGCACAGTCTCCCCCGGCTTTAATAGAATTGCTTGGTCTAAACAAGCGCGTAAATCTAAGCCTGCTGAACCTAGTGTCGCATAATCGGGTAATGCTATATCATTACCTAAGCGTTTATCTAATATTTTAAGTTGTACTTTTTTCATTCATTTTCTCTACAATTAAGCTAATTAGCTGTTTAGCCAATTGTTTTTTATCGGTCATATTGAGTGATTGATGTCCTGAAGGCCAATATATTTGTAGTGCATTTTCATCTGAGTCAAACCCACCTTGTTCTTGACCAACCCAATTAGCAGCAATCATATCTAAGTTCTTTTTGCTTAATTTAGCTTTTGCATACTGTTCTAAATTATTGGTTTCGGCAGCGAAACCTACAACAAAAGCCGGCCTATCGTTTAAAGCGGCTACGTCGGCTAAAATATCTTTAGTTTTCTGTAATTTTAGAACACTCTCATCATTTTGCTTTTTTATTTTTGTCGCACTTAAATCGACAGGGCTATAGTCAGCTACTGCCGCCGCTCCAATGTATATATCATGCTTTGCTGCTCTAGAAATAACGGCATGATGCATTTGCTCAGCCGTTTCCACTTTAATACATTGTATATTATCAGGTGCAACTAAAGTGACAGGGCCACTGATTAAAGTAACATGAGCACCGACATTTCTGGCAGCCTCTGCTAAAGCATAGCCCATTTTTCCAGAACTACGGTTAGAGATATAACGAACAGGATCCAAGGGTTCTCTTGTTGGACCTGCACTGATCAGAACATTAATATTATGTAGTTTATTTGAATAAGAAAAGGCTTGTACTAAAGTCTGGTAAATATCTTTAGCTTCAGACATCCGACCAAAACCTGTTTCACCACAAGCCTGGCTACCTTGTTCAGGCCCAATAAACTGAATACCATGATCGCTCAATTTTTGGATGTTTTCCTGTGTAACTGTTTTATTCCACATTGCTTGATTCATTGCAGGGGCAATATAAATGGGGCAAGTGGTCGCCAAATAAAGAGTAGAAAGTAAATCATCCGCTAAACCATGACTGAATTTAGCGATTATATTTGCTGTAGCGGGTGCGATAATAAATACATCAGCCCAACGAGCAAGATTAATATGTCCCATTGCATTTTCTTCCTCAGCATTAAGCAGTTGCGTTGAGACTGGGTTAGCTGATAAAGCTTGAAAGGTTAATGCCGATACAAATTGCATGGCTGATGAAGTCATAACGACTTTAACTTCATAGTTTTGTTTGCGTAATAGGCGTACAAGTTCAGCTGATTTATAAGCAGCAATCCCCCCACAAATACCTAATAATATGCGTTTATTAATTATTTTATCCATAACTTGTAATTATGGCAAAATTAGTCAAACTCTTCTATGCTTAAATTTTTAGATAAGGAGTTATAGCTAATGAGGACCATTAAGGATTGGCCGGCTGAAGAACGCCCGCGAGAGAAATTATTAGAGAAAGGCTCGGCGATTTTAACAGATGCGGAGTTATTAGCTATTTTTCTGCGCACAGGGATTGCGGGTAAAACAGCTGTAGATTTAGCAAAAGACTTATTAACTGAATTTGGTTCCTTACAAGCACTGTTAGAAGCAGATCAAACACAATTCTGCCAAGGAAAAGGATTGGGAAGTGCAAAATATGCCCAGCTTCAGGCCGTATTGGAAATGGCCAAGCGGCACTATGTAGAGATATTACAACGTGGAAATGTTTTAACCAGTCCTGAAGCAACCCGAGCCTATTTGACAGCTCAACTACGAAGTTACAGCCATGAAGTATTCGCTTGTTTGTTTTTAGATAATCAGCACCGAGTTATTGTCTTTGAAGAGCTGTTTCAAGGTACGATTGATGGAGCCAGTGTTTATCCAAGGGAGGTGGCAAAAAAAGCATTAATGCATAATGCTGCCGCTGTTATTTTTGCGCATAATCATCCTTCTGGTGTTAACGAGCCCAGCCTGGCAGATAAAAATATTACAGAAAAGCTAAAACAATCATTATTGTTGTTTGATATTCGAGTGTTAGATCATTTTATTATTGGCGATGGCAAGCCCTACTCTTTTGCCGAGCATGGTTTGTTATAAGGTTAAAATTGTTTAGCCAAGAATAGGCTAAAGCCTGTGCCCCATTAGCACATAGCTGTTAACAAACTACAGGATATGAGTACATAGGGGACTTCAGCTCGCCAAAAAAGTAGAATTGATCGTGCTAAGGAACATGCACAAAATAACTCCTAAAGTTTACAAAGCAAAGGTTAAAAGTTTACAATATTATTTTATCTATAATTTTTTGAATGTAATGAAACTCCTTGGTAGAACTAAAAGAGCAAGAGATATTAGAGCTTACCTGCTAGAATCTATAAAAAATAGTAAACCCAGTATTGTTGTTGATGTGTCTGAAAAATTTGGTGTATCAAGACAAACCGTTAGTAGGCACTTAGCTTTTCTAACAGAAAACGAATGGGTTTCTTCAGTCGGACATACTCGCAACAAGGTCTACCAACTAGGTAAAAAAAGATTTAATTCAAAAATCTATGACTTGAGAACGATTAAAGAAGATGTTGTTTATAGAAATGATTTTTCTTTTATTTTTGAAAACACGCCAAATGATATTGATGCCATTTGCCATTATGGTTTTACTGAAATGCTTAATAACGCCATAGATCATTCAGAAGGTACTCAAGTATGTGTTGATGCAGAAACAGATGGTCAAACAATTCAAGTTTCAATTCATGATAATGGTGAGGGGATTTTTAAACATATTGCCCGAATTATGGGGCTGGATGACCAGCGCGAATCATTACTTGAGTTGAGTAAGGGTAAATTAACGACTGATCCAAATAATCATACAGGTGAAGGGATATTTTTTACCTCCCGTGCTTTTGAAGAGTTTGTTATTTTTTCTGGTGATTTAAGTTTTAACCATCACTCTGAATTTGATCATGACTGGTTATTTCATATGCGAGCACAAACAGAAGGTACCTTTGTCGGTATGCGAATCAATACAAATAGTACGCTTTCACTAGATGCATTATTTGATGAATTTTCAAGTGGGCCTGATGATTATGCTTTTGATAAAACGATTGTCCCCGTTCAGTTAGCTCTCTATGAAGGTGATAGGCTTATTTCTAGGTCACAAGCTAGGCGTATTTTAAATAGAGTAGAACGTTTTAAGTATGTAATTCTCGATTTTAATAGTGTCGATTCAATTGGACAAGCATTCGCCGATGAAGTCTTTAGAGTATTTGCTTTATCACACCCCGAGATCCAAATCAGCTCAGTCAACACGTCTAAAGAAGTATTAAAAATGATCAATAGAGCTATTTATAATAAAAACAATAGCTTATAATAAACTTTAACCTTTTAGGCAAACGCTACTTTGTGATTTTTATAATAATAGAAAACACGTAGCATGTAGGTTGGGTTAGCGATAACGTACCCTGCACATCATTCCAAAATATTGGCTTACGCGATAGAGACGCTAACCCAACGTACGCACTTAATTTATTTTCTTTCCCTTCTACTCGATGTTCCAGTTTTTTTAACTTGAATTCAGAAAACACTAAAAACCACAGGGGGGGAAGGCTAGTTACCCTTACTCCAATATCATTAAGATTACTGCTCTAAAGCCCTCTCCTGCTGGAGGGTTGGGGCGACTGCATGGGCAGATATTTTCTCCTGCAATATCTGCATTCACTACATCCATGTAGCTTAGGCAGGAGGTAGAGCAATGCATGGAGCAGCGTAGCGGTGTGCCGAGAGGAGAAATAAAAAAAGCTCTTTTTCCTTACCTTAATGAAATTGATCATTACCCCATAAATCTAGCATCTGTAGAAAATAATTCTCTCTATCCTCCTGTTTTTCAACACTTTACAAAAGCAACAATTAAAAACTGGAACATAGAGTTCTATCAAGAAAAATTATGCTTTAGGAACGTGTACGGAATAACTTCCCGAAATTATAACGTAGGATTTTTGTTTCAGGTGGAATGATCTCATGAGGCGCATAGCTGGCTACGCAACGAATGAGAGCATTTCACCTGGAGCAAAAAGACAAGTTAGAAATCGGTAAGTTGTTTCATGCACGTTCTTTAGTTAATATTGCTTCAGCTTCAGCATATTTAGCGGCGCAAACTTCAGTAACTTCTCTTGGTAAGTTTGGTCCGGGAGCAGTTTTGTCCCAGTCTAGTGTTTCCAGGTAATCACGAATGTATTGTTTATCAAAACTGGGAGGGCTGATACCGATATGGTACTGATCTGCCGGCCAAAACCTTGATGAATCTGGCGTGAGTGCTTCATCAATTAAATATAAAATCCCTTTATCATCTAAACCAAATTCAAATTTGGTATCAGCAATAATAATGCCTTTTTCTTTGGCGAATATAGCGGCCTCAGTATATAAAGAGATACTGACTTGTTTGATTTTTTCAGCAATTTCTTTACCTAATAAAGGGATAGTTTGTGCAAAAGAAATATTTTCATCATGATCACCTGCTGCTGCTTTGGATGAAGGAGTATAGATTGCTTCAGGCAATTGCTGTGCTTGTTGTAATCCTTGCGGTAAGGTGATTCCGCAAATTGCCCCTGATTTTTGATAATCTTTCCAGCCAGAACCGATAAGATATCCCCTTACAATCGCTTCAACAGGAAGAGGTTTCAAGCGCTTAACAATGATTGCCCTGCCTTCAACTTGAGCACGTTCTGCTTCGTTGGGAATAACTTGTTCCAAACTAAGGTCTGCCAAATGATTAGGAATAACATGTTTGGTTTTTTCAAACCAAAAATTCGATACACTTGTCAATACTCGGCCTTTACCTGGAATAGGGTCAGGAAGAACGACATCAAAAGCAGATAAACGGTCTGTTGTTACGATAAGCAAATGCTTATCATCAACTTCATAAATATCTCGGACTTTACCTCGAGACAGTAAATTTAAATTTGAAATTGATGATTCAAACAGGGCAGCAGGAGCAGTCATAAAAGTGCAATAATAAATTAGGAAATGCTTTATTTTATCATTAAAAATGGGTTTAGACGAAACGAGCAGTGTTAAAATATACTTTGAAAAAGATTTTATACAGGAAAAAAAATGAGTTGGCTGGGTAAGGTAATAGGTGGAGCATTTGGTTTTTTAATGGGCGGCCCATTGGGAGCAATTCTGGGTGCTTCAGTCGGGCACCAGTTTGATGAAGGCTTACAAAATATAGATGATGGAGAAGGCTTAAATCCTGGTGATCAGCATCGAGTGCAAATGGCTTTTTTTACCGCTACTTTTTCGGTGATGGGGCATATTTCAAAGGCTGATGGACGAGTGACCCCTGATGAAATTAATTTAGCCAAACGGGTAATGGACGAGCTGGCATTATCAGGAGATATGAGAAAAACAGCCATCAACCTGTTTGAGCAAGGAAAAGCCCCTCATTTTCCACTAGAAGATGTGCTGGATCAGTTTCGTAGAGAATGTCACAGGAGATCTCACCTTATAAGTATGTTTTTGGAACTTCAAATTCAGGCGGCTTATGCAGATGGTAAGTTAGATACAGCAGAAGAAAGTGTGCTGTTTATAATCTGTGAACAATTAGGTATTTCAAGATTTGAATATGAACGAATTAAAATACAATTTCAAGCGCAGCAAAGATTTTATGGAAGAAACCAGCAACAGCAGGCAAGTAATCGTCTTGATGATGCTTATGCTGTATTAGGCGTTACTAAATCAGCGACAGATGCTGAAGTTAAAAAAGCTTATCGCAGGTTAATGAGCCAGCATCACCCCGATAAATTAGTGGCAAAAGGGTTGCCAGAAGAAATGATGACAATAGCTAAAGAAAAAACCCAGAAAATAAGAAAGGCCTATGAAGTGATAAAAGAAAGCAGGTAAGTTTCTGTTCCCCAACGCTCCGTAGAGACAAAGTATACCTTGTCTCTACAACTAGTAGTAGTAATATTGTTAAGTCTAGCGTGGAAGCTAGGTAGTTTATTAACGGATTTTTTAGATTTACCGAAATATATCTTTATTAACCGATTTAACCATCGCTACTTTTGATGTCACCATCCCTCTGTCAACAAGCTCTTTCAAATTTTGATCTAAGGTCTGCATGCCGTCTCTTTTACCTGTTTGAATGGCTGAATACATTTGAGCAACCTTAGCCTCTCTAATTAAATTACGAATAGCAGGGGTGCCAACCATAATTTCATGGGCAGCGATTCGGCCACCGCCGACTTTTTTAAGTAAAGTTTGAGAGATAACAGCTTGTAATGATTCTGACAGCATAGATCGAATCATATCTTTTTCAGCAGCAGGAAAAACATCAATAATACGGTCAATTGTCTTAGCCGCTGATGTAGTATGCAGTGTGCCAAAGACCAAATGCCCTGTTTCGGCTGCTGATAAGGCTAAACGAATGGTTTCTAAATCTCGCATTTCACCGACTAAAATAATGTCAGGATCTTCTCTTAATGCTGAACGTAATGCATTATTAAAACTTTGGGTATCTCTATGAACTTCACGCTGGTTGATTAAGCATTTTTTACTCACATGAACAAATTCAATAGGGTCTTCAACGGTTAAAATATGTGCATAATCATTGGCATTAACATAATCAACCATTGCCGCTAAGGTGGTTGATTTACCTGACCCTGTTGGCCCTGTCACTAAAACTAAACCACGCGGTTTTTTACACAGTTCTTCAAAAAATTTAGGCGCATTTAAAGTTTCCAGAGACAATACTTCAGAGGGAATGGTTCTAAAAACAGCCGCCGCGCCACGTTCTTGGTTGAAGGCATTGACACGAAAGCGAGCAACGCCAGGTAAATCAAAGGAAAAGTCAGTTTCAAGAAATTCCTCATAATCCTTACGTTGTTTATCATTCATAATGTCATAAATAAGTGCGTGAACTTCTTTATGGTCTAAATCAGGGATATTAATTCTACGGATATCTCCATCCACCCGTATCATAGGAGGAAGACCAGCAGAAAGATGTAGATCTGATGCTTTGTTTTTAACTGAAAAGGTTAATAATTCAGTGATATCCATAGGTGTCTCCACAATATTTAAATAAAATTATCCTTATAAATATAGTTCAACTCTTTGTATTTTTAAAGGACTAGGGTTTAATAGAACGAATTCAAATTTAATTATTCTAGTAATGAGTCAGATAAAACAACATTTAAAAAAAATAAAATCCAAAATCTATCATGCCGAGTTTGCGGCAGGGCGCGAGAAAGACAGTGTACAGCTATTAGCCGTCAGTAAAACTAAACCAGCAGCAGATATTGCTACTGCGTATCAAGCAGGGCAAAGGCTATTTGGAGAAAGCTATTTGCAAGAAGCATTGCAAAAACAACATGCCTTATCCGCTTTTGATATAAGCTGGCATTTTATTGGCCCAATTCAATCCAATAAAACGAAAGCAATAGCAGCAAATTTTAGCTGGGTGCACAGTGTAGATCGGTTGAAAATTGCTAAACGGTTAAGTGAGCAAAGACCTGAACATTTACCCGCATTAAATATTTGCTTACAAATTAATATCAGTCATGAAAAAACCAAGGCGGGGGTTACGCTTGAAGCATTACCCAGTTTGATTGATGAGGTTATAAAATTACCTAATATTTGCTTACGAGGTGTTATGGCTATTCCAGAGCCAAACACTGAATTTGAACGCCAGTGCCAACCTTATAGAGAGCTATATAAAACGGTTAAAGCTTTAAATTTAGCCACGCTAGATACGTTTTCATTTGGTATGTCAGGGGATTTAAAAGCGGCTATTGCTGAAGGTTCAACTATAGTAAGAATAGGAACGGCTTTATTTGGAGAAAGGTTGTAAAATTAATTTAACAAAAAATTGAGAGTGAAGAGTGACTACTATGTGGCAATGAATTATCAATAGGTAACTGCCCTTTATAACGACTCGTATTTATAATTAAGATTTATTGTTTTTTAGCCGCTTTTCTTTTAGCTCTAAAAAAATCAAGTAACAAATCAGCACATTCATTTTCTAACACGCCTCCCTGCCAATCAACCTGGTGATTTAAAAATGGAACATCTGTTAAGTTTAACGCATTACAGACTGCACCGCGCTTAAGGTCAAACGCCCCAAAAACCAGCCTTTCAATTCTTGCATGAGAAATGGCTCCCATACACATTACGCATGGCTCTAGGGTGACATAGAGTGTGCTATCAACTAACCTATAATTCTCTAGCACCTTTCCTGCTTGCCGAATGGCAAGTATTTCGGCATGAGCAGTAGGATCATGACTCTCGATAGGAGTATTCCACCCCTCAGCAATACTATGACCTGCCTTTACCAATAAAGCTCCAACAGGCACTTCACCTTGCTCTTCTGCTCTTTGAGCCAAGCGGATAGCATATCGCATCCATTGCTCATCTATACTTTCTTCAACCATTTAGAAAATAGCCTTTTATTCCCATTCTATTGTTGCAGGTGGCTTTCCTGAAATATCATAACAAACACGTGAAATGCCAGAAACCTCATTGATAATTCTTCGTGAAATCAAATCCAGAAAATCATAAGGCAAATGGGCCCAGCGTGCCGTCATAAAATCAATGGTTTCAACCGCCCGAATGGCAATAACATAATCATACCTACGACCATCACCCATGACCCCAACCGATTTAACAGGCAAGAACACCGCAAAGGCTTGACTTACCTTTTCATATAAATTATTTGCATAAAGTTCTTCTATAAAAATAGCATCGGCCTGGCGTAATAAATCAGCGTAATCTTTTTTTACTTCACCTAGTATTCTTACTCCTAACCCAGGACCAGGGAAAGGGTGACGAAGGATCATATCTGCTGGTAAGCCTAACTCTAAGCCAAGTTTCCTAACCTCATCTTTAAATAGTTCTCTTAATGGCTCAACCAGTTTTAACTTCATATTATCCGGCAAACCACCCACATTATGATGTGATTTAATTAAATGTGCTTTACCACTTTTAGAGCCTGCCGATTCAATAACATCTGGGTAAATAGTTCCTTGAGCTAACCATTTAGCATCCGTTAATTTCTCCGACTGCTCATCAAAAATCTCTATAAATAAATTCCCAATTATTTTTCGTTTAGCTTCAGGGTCTGTCTCACCACTTAAGGCATCTAAATATCTTTGTTCAGCATTAACTCTAATAACATTAACACCCATGTGTTCAGCAAACATCGCCATCACCTGGTCGCCTTCATTTAAACGCAACAAGCCAGTATCCACAAAAACACAACTAAGTTGAGACCCTATTGCCTTATGTAGTAAAGCGGCAACAACGGACGAATCAACACCACCAGACAGGCCTAAAACAACTTGATCTGTTCCAACAGCTTCTCTAACAGAGTGAATACTTTCTTCAATAATATTGCTGGATGTCCACAAAGCATCACAACCACAAATTTTTCTTACAAAGCGCTTTAGAATTCTTCCACCTTGTTTAGTGTGGGTCACCTCGGGGTGAAACTGTAAGCCATAAAATGATTTTTCTTCATCCGCAATACCTGCAATGGGTGCACCATCTGAACTGGCAATTAACTTAAAACCTGCAGGTAAGACTACAACACGGTCACCATGACTCATCCAGACATCTAATAAACCAAAACCTTCAGTAGAAGTGTGATCTTCAATATCAGCCAGTAACTTAGAGTGCCCTCTAGCTCTAATTTTTGCATAACCGAACTCACGGTGATCTGAAGATTCAACCTTGCCTCCCATTTGCTCCGTCATGGTTTGCATACCGTAACAAATACCTAATACAGGGATACCTAATTCAAAAACCACCTGTGGTGCTCTTGGTGTCTCATCACTGGTTACACTCTCTGGCCCACCTGATAAAATAATCCCTTTAGGTGCAAATTGTTTTATCTCTTCCTCACTACATTCACAGGAATAAATCTCGCAATACACCCCAATTTCACGAATCCTGCGTGCAATTAATTGAGTATATTGAGAACCAAAATCTAAAATTAAGATTTTATGCGAATGAATATCTGTAGATTGTTGTTGATTCACTGTGATGACCTATAAGACTTAAACAAATTGGGGCTCAAAAGAGCCCCAATAAAATAGCGACCTCTGCCACTATAAAATATTTAGAGAAAACTATTCTAAAAATAACAAGTTACATAAAGCTTAACTAATCTGGTAGTTCGGAGCTTCTTTAGTAATTGTGACATCATGAACATGACTTTCTCTCATACCCGCACTAGTCACTCGTACAAATTGAGCTTTATCATGCATTATGTCAATACTCTGGCTACCTGTATATCCCATACTCGATTTAATACCACCTAATAATTGATGAATAATGGCTAACATACTACCTTTGTAGGGAACGCGCCCCTCAATTCCTTCTGGAACCAGCTTTTCAACACTATCTTCTTCTTGAAAATAACGGTCACTAGAGCCTTGCTGCTGAGACATGGCACCCAAAGACCCCATTCCTCGGTATGATTTATATGACCGCCCTTGAAATAATTCAACCTCACCCGGTGCTTCTTCAGTTCCTGCGAATAACCCACCCAACATAATGGCATGAGCACCTGCAGCCAAAGCTTTAGCCACATCGCCGGAATAACGAACACCTCCATCAGCAATTAATGGAACACCCGTGCCTTTCAACGCATCAGCAACATTACTGACAGCAGTAATTTGCGGCACACCCACACCAGCAACAATTCGAGTTGTACAAATTGACCCAGGACCAATGCCTACTTTTACACCATCAGCACCGGCTTCAACCAAAGCTAAAGCCGCCTCTGCTGTAGCAATATTGCCCCCTATCACCTGAACATCGGGATAATTGGCTTTAACCCAGCGCACTCTATCCAAAACACCTTGAGAGTGGCCGTGAGCCGTATCAACAACAATAACGTCAACGCCCGCATTCACCAAAGCCGCGACACGCTCTTCAGTTCCATGCCCAGTACCAACAGCCGCACCGACTCTAAGCCTTTCATGTTGATCTTTACAAGCGTGAGGATAGTCTTTAGCTTTTTGAATATCTTTGACTGTAATCAACCCACACAAATGAAATGCATCATTGACAACCAGTACTTTTTCTATTCTATGTTCATGCAACAAAGCTATTGCGGTCTTATGATCAGCCGATTGATTAACCGTAATTAATCTTTCCTTTGGGGTCATCACTTTAGTCACTTTTTCATCCAGTCGCGTTTCAAACCGTAAATCACGACTGGTAACAATACCCACTAAATCATCACCATCAACAACAGGCACCCCAGAAATATTTTCAGCCTGTGTCAACTCCATCACTTGCCTAACCGTTGCGTCAGGAGAAACTGTGATCGGGTCTTTAATAATACCGCTTTCATATTTTTTAACATGCATAACTTCCTTTGCTTGCTCCTCAACAGTCATATTCTTATGAATAATACCAATCCCACCTTCTTGTGCAATAGCAATAGCAAGCTTTGCCTCTGTTACCGTGTCCATTGCGGCCGAAACCAAGGGGATATTAAGCGATATTTTTCGCGTTAATTTTGTTTTTAATTCCACTTCCCTTGGCAATACTGTTGAATGTGCGGGGACTAACAACACATCATCAAACGTGAGAGCTTCCTGAATAATTTGCATGACTCAACCTACCAAAAACCTTAAATTAACAGAGCATTATAACTATAATTTACTACAAATTGAACCTCCTTTAAAAAAACTTGACATTAAATTTATTTAGTCATCTCTAAATTAACCTAAATCCACACCACCTTAAGATCTCAAAAGGGTAGGCACACGCACTTTTAAAATATTCAGCCACCATTAAGTATATCTTTGTACTATGATATAAACTTTAAACACACAAAAGGGCTTACCATGAGAAAATTATTAGGAGCAGCGTTAGTCGCCACCTTAATCACTGGCTGTGCGATTGACCCATACACAGGTGAGGAAAAAGTTGCCAATACCGCCTGGGGCGCAGGGGCAGGAGCTGCTCTTGGTGCAGGAATAGGTGCGCTTGCGGGTGGAGGAAAAGGAGCGTTAATTGGAGCAGGGGCTGGGGCTGCTCTTGGTGCCGGTGCCGGTTACTATATGGACACTCAAGAAGCAAAACTTCGCGCGCGCCTAGAAGGGACTGGAGTAAGAATCCAAAGGCAAGGTGATAACCTTAAGCTAATTATGCCTGGTAACATTACATTTGCAACAAACTCAGCCAATATCAACGGCAATTTCTATCCAATTTTAGATTCTATTGGCATCATTTTAAAAGAATTTAATAAAACTAGCATCAATATTTCTGGCTTTACTGATTCTTCAGGTAGTGATATGTATAACCAAAAATTATCTGAAAGCCGAGCAAACAGTGTTGCAAGTTATATTGTTCAATCGGGGGTTAACCATGGCCGCATACAAGCCAGAGGGTTTGGTGAACGTTACCCTATAGCATCTAATAGCAGTGCTATGGGTCGCGCACAAAACCGTCGAGTAGAAATCAGTATTCGCCCTAGATAGTTAAGAGCCGATAAAAGGTGCAAGGCTCATGGTTAAAAAGAGCTTTGCCCTTTAATCTCTCTATACCCTCCCCTCACTGTAAAAGCATTTTAATTGCAATAATAAAAAGCACTATTGAAAAGTACTTTTTTAATTCCTTAGCCGGTAATTTATTCGCTAATTTTGCACCTATCGGCGCAGTAATAATACTACAAACAATTATTCCTGCTAATGCAGGCAAGTATACATACCCTAAACTCCATGCGGGTAAAGATATAGCATTCCACCCCAGCACTATATATGAAATTGCACCTGAAAGAGCAATAGGCAAACCACACACACTCGACACTGCCACTGCATTTTTCATAGCTAACCGCCTGGATAGCAAATACGGAACCGTCAAAGTCCCTCCTCCAATACCTAAAATAGACGATAAAAAACCTATTACCCCTCCCATCCAATAATCTAGCCATAGTTTTGCCTTATTATTGTTATTCTTAACTTTCTGCGGCAAAGCCATTTTAGTCGCCACGTATAACAAATAAATAATAAAAAAAACCTTTAACATTTCTGCATCAATAAAATCTGCAATAATTGCACCGGCACCAGCACCGAGTAATATTCCGGGGGTTAACCTAACAACGCTAGACCACTGAACGGCACCCAACCTGTGATGCGTTAGTATAGATGCAATAGCGGTAAATATAATAGTTGATAACGAGGTGGCTACCGCCATAATCATAGTCAATTCAGTAGCAAAATCATGGCTAGAAAATAACCAGACCAGTGCAGGTACAATCACTACCCCCCCTCCTAAACCAAACATCCCAGCTAATAAACCAGCAACAAGGCCTATAAACATACTTAATAAAAATAACTCAATCATTAACTTACCTTTTAAAATTCTATTCTAACTTTTTAAATAGTTCTTAATAAACCATAACTTATAAATTGTAGAGCGGACTTTAGTCCGCCATAGAGACTACTTTTATACATTATTGCGGACTAAAGCCCACTCTACACAGTTCTATCTTTATTTATTAAATTAACCGGTGGTAAGTTAATCCGCTATTATTTCTCTGTATATAAACTATTAAAGTTATAACAATACCTTCGAAAAATGGAAAACTAGCTATTTTTCACATAAACAATTAAGTGTAACTTATTGATTTATATGTCGATAAAAATGGTGTTTTTCGTATAAAAAAATTGGCGAAGATATTGTTATAAGGAATTCATTTATATGGACAAAAAAAGCACTCAACGAAACCGATATAATCACTAAATACATTATGCCATACAACAAGCAGGCTGGGATTTAATGACTCAAATTCGCCAGGAAGTTAAGCTACGTGATGGTAAAGTGATTGTCCGTGGACAGTTAGGTATAAGAAAAACCGTTGAATCCGCTAATATTGTCCTCTATCATCAACCTAACCTCCCTCTCGCTGTAATAAGTAGGCAGGCATAATTAACTTAACCTTTTAATTCTCGTCATTCCCGAGTTT
>CAYYNM010000029.1:0-21807 GCA_964472945.1 uncultured Methylomarinum sp.
CACAAAAGGTGTCAGGTCTTGAATTTTGAATTATTTAACACCCTTCTTCCCATTGGACATGACAGACCGCAAAGTTTATTCATTGAATACCCTCCACTCTTATTTAGGTACTAATTATGGCTGAATTGCGATCATCCTCGATTTCATAAATATCTTCCTATCTATCACCTCTTGAGGTAACGCGATATAATGCACCAGAAAATCCCCGTCTCAATGGCCTACCCATAAAAGTAACCCTGTCAAAATCATATATTGTACCTTTGAAATTCAAAATTCAAGACACCTTTTTTGGTGCATTAAAAACACTTGAATACAGCAACACTTAGGTTATGATAAAGTTAATCATCAAAAATCACAAAAATGCTATGGGCTTACTTTTACAAGGTGTACAACGGTATACTTATCAAGACTATCGCAACTGGCCAGGTGATGTCCGTTATGAATTAATTGCCGGTGAACCTTACTTAATGCCTCCTACACCTGATCTAGCACATCAAGATGTGGCTGGTGATGTTTACTTTCAATTAATGCAAGTGTTGCGCAACAAACCATGCCGCCCCTTCATTGCCCCTATCGATGTTCGTTTTCCAAAAAACAATGAGGACGATGAGTTTATTGATACTGTTGTCCAACCCGATGTTTTAGTGGTTTGTGATAAAAACAAGCTGGATAAACGCGGTATTCGTGGAGCCCCTGACTGGATTCTTGAGGTCTTATCACCCTCGACAGCCAGTCATGATCAAATCAAAAAGCTGAAACTCTATGAACAACAAGGCGTTTTGGAATATTGGTTAATTCACCCTATAGATCGACTACTCACTATTTATAAGCTAAATAATGCTGAATATGGCAAGGCAACTATTGTTGAACTAAAAGGCTCCACTGATATAGAAACATTACCAGGCGTAACTATACACTGGGATGAATTAGTTTTGCGATTACCCAAAGATAACTAACCCCAGAGCTTGGTTCAAAATAATTGTAGAGCGGACTAAAGTCTGCTCTACAATCATAACCTTTAGCTTGTTATGCAAATATCAAGTATCAAGGGGCAGTCAGAGCTTGATACAGTTGCTTTATCAAAACCTAAAAAAGTGCATAGGCTGGGTTAGTCTCCCTTTAAAAAAATATTATTAAGGGCTTCTCCTATCATAATATTAGGTGATTGCCTGGATAGAGATGTATGTAGGGAATTGGCATTAGCAATTGGAAATAATGTATCAGGTTCTCTTAATTTTATAGAGATGCTAAGTAAGTACATAGTCATATCCCACCGCCATTTGTCTCGATAAGTGATGACAGCATCAACGTTATCAGGAGCATTGTCTCCAGTGCTAGCAATATATCCCATACTGTTTAGTTGATTGGCAATAATTTTATCTAAGCCGCGTGAATCTCTATCAAACTTATGTACATGAATAACGTGTATATGTGATAAATCGGCTGATGGAGCAATCGTTTTCTGGGTACTATTGATACACCCAGTTAACAAAAGCACAATAAATATGCAGTATTTAATAATTGGCATATAAATTGATTATTCAGAGTGAAGATTTTTGTCTAGTTCTTTCCAAAACAGGTTAGCCAGTATTTTTACAGCATGAGGAGGTGCTTGAGTCATAGGAACTAATCCCATATCTTCCATTTTTGGAGCGTCCAAGTAATAACTAAGGCTAATAATGGACTGGTTCATTACCTCTTTAATTGAGGCTTTAATGGTTACGTATTGCTCTTCGGGTTCTTCGGCAATAGTAATCATCCAGCTTATTTCGCTGAGTTTGTCGTTTTCTGCCTCTCTTACTTCCGCCCACTGCCCAGAGGTTAAAGGCTTTGGAGATTTGTTTCTGGAAAGAATAAAGCCTTTATCAACAGATTCTTTTGTAATAGGCATATTTAGAGCAATAAATGTATTTTTTACAGCGGAGAATGTTTTATTGTAGGGGGTATCAACAGTACGTTTTAAAAGATCTTTAGGGAATTTATTGATCTCTGATAACCATACTTGATCAACTTTTTTAAGATCTTGATTTATATCGTTAATGGTTATACAGCCCTGTAGTAAAAAGGCTAATGTTAAAAATAACAATAAACGTTTCATCTGTGCTTCATAATGCGAAAAATAAACAGAGAGTATATACTAACTAAAGTTGTGGAGTTCATTTTACCCTCAAATAAAACCTATAACCCCATGGTTTATTTTATATGCATTATTTGGGTCAGCCAAAATACCTGGACTAACTTCTGCCATATCAAGTGCTGATATGACCATGTCACTCTGCCTAAAAAAGACTACGAACCCAAATAATATCTGTTTCTAAATTATTTTTCCTTTAGTACATTAGACAACTGGAAATATTAATTAAAAATATCAAGCTGTAGTTTATTATAGCTAAGTCATATTATATAGTGAGATTAGCAATATTTTTTAAAATGATATAGCTCTAAGTAAATGATGACTTGATAATCAGCCCTTATCTACGGTAAAGTTCCATTAATTAATACTTCAATCAGTTGAGGACATACGTGTGGCAGTAATTACAATATCACCGGACCAGATTAAAAGAAAAAAACGTCGTGGGCCTAAAGGCCATGCAGTTGATCTAGCTGCTTTAGCAGAGGTACAGTCTTTATTAGGTGATGAATCGCGCCAGAGGGATCTACTGATTGAGCACTTGCATAAAATTCAAGATCAATACCAACATATTTCTTCTAAACACCTTGTCGCTTTAGCGCATGAAATGAAGCTTTCTCCTGCTGAAGTATATGAGGTTGCTTCTTTTTATCATCATTTTGATGTAGTTAAAGAAGGTCAAGCAGCTCCTGCTCCGTTAACAGTCCGCGTCTGCGAGTCACTTACTTGTTCTATGGTAGGTGCAAACCCACTTATTAATGCTTTAGAAAATGGCTTAGGTGATGACGTTCGAGTTCAAAAAGTGCCTTGTGTAGGTCGCTGTCAACATGCACCTGTTGCTATTGTGGGTCAAAACCCAATCCATCAGGCAACCGTTAAAACTGTCACTACAGCAGTGGAAAATAAAGTAGTTAAACAATCCATATCAGATTATATCAGTATGGATAGTTACAAAGCTGATGGCGGTTATCAAACCTTAAAAAAAGTGCTTGAAGGAAAAGTGAGCACTGAATCCATTATGAAGAAAATGGAAGATTCAGGCTTACGTGGTTTAGGGGGTGCCGGTTTTCCAGCTGGTCGTAAATGGAGAATTGTTAACGGTTTTGAAGGCCCTCGTATGATGGCCGTTAATATTGATGAAGGTGAGCCAGGTACTTTTAAAGATAGGCATTATTTAGAATCCGACCCTCACCGTTTCCTTGAAGGTATGATAATCGCTGCACTCACTGTAGGTTGTGATGCTATTTATATCTATTTGCGTGATGAATATGCTGGTTGCAGAGAAATCCTAACTAAAGAAATAGCTAACTTTCAAAATAACCCACCTTCACAAATTTATAAAATGCCTCCCATTTATTTACGTCGAGGAGCGGGTGCTTATATTTGTGGCGAAGAATCAGCCATGGTTGAATCCATTGAAGGCAAGCGTGGTATGCCTCGCTTAAGACCGCCCTTTTTAGCTGAGGTGGGATTATTTGGCCGGCCTACTTTAGAACATAATATGGAATCAGTTTATTGGGTTAGGGATATTATTGAAAAAGGCCCAGATTGGTTCTCTTCTCATGGTCGTCATGAACGTAAAGGTTTACGTTCTTTTTCTATCTCGGGTCGTGTTAATAAACCTGGTGTACATTTGGCACCCGCTGGTATTACCATGCGTGAATTGATTGCAGAATATTGTGGAGGTATGCAAGACGGTCATGATTTTTACGGTTATTTCCCAGGTGGAGCGTCAGGTGGTATGTTGCCTGAATCAATGGCCGATATTCCAATGGACTTTGATACCTTAAACCAATATGGTTGTTTTATTGGCTCAGCGGCTGTGGTGGTTTTTTCAAATCAAGATAGTGCTAAAGAACTAGCTCTTAATGCAATGAAGTTTTTTGAAGAAGAATCTTGTGGTCAATGTACACCTTGTCGTGTAGGTACAGCAAAAGCTGCAACATTAATGGAACAAAAACAGTGGAATACCGAGTTATTGGAAGAGTTAGCTTCTGTGATGGTAGATGCTTCTATTTGTGGGTTGGGACAAGCTGCACCGAACCCGATGCGCTGTGTTATTAAATACTTTCCAGACGAATTAAAATAAGGAGATTAAATCATGGCTGCAAATCAACAAACAATAAATACTACAACAATTGACTTTACACTGGATGGTAAAGAAGTCTCAGCTTTGGAAGGCGAAACACTCATTCAAACCGCTCAACGTTTAGGCACAGAAATACCTCACCTTTGTTATAAAGAAGGTTTACGTGCTGATGGTAACTGCCGAGCTTGTGTTGTTGAAGTTGAGGGTGAGCGTACACTTGCTCCTTCTTGCTGTCGATCGGCGACCCCTGGAATGAAAGTTCAGACAGCCAGTGAGCGCGCCCTTAAATCCCAAAAGATGGTATTAGAGTTATTAAAATCTGATATGCCAAAACAAGCTGAATCACCCTATAAATTAGATTCTGAGCTAGATAAATGGGTTAAAAAATTACAAGTTGGTGAGCCTCGTTTTGAAGCACGTCAGCAACCTGCAGCAGATTTATCCCACCCTGCCATCGCAGTAAACATGGATGCTTGCATTCAATGTACTCGCTGTTTACGTGCCTGCCGTGAAGAGCAAATGAACGATGTAATTGCTTACGCTAATCGCGGTTCTCATTCTGAAATCGTATTTGATATTGCTGATCCAATGGCGGCAAGTAGTTGCGTGGCTTGTGGCGAATGTGTACAAGCCTGTCCTACGGGCGCGCTCATGCCTGCCAATAACGCAGGCCTGGAAGTTGCTGATAAAACGGTTGATTCAACCTGCCCTTATTGTGGTGTGGGTTGTCTAATCAAATATCATGTTAAAGATGACAAAATTATTTATACAGAAGGACGCGATGGTGATACTAACCACTTCCGCCTGTGCGTAAAAGGTCGTTATGGTTTTAATTATATTCACAACCCATTGCGTTTAACTAAACCTTTAATTAGACGTGAAGGTGTCGCCAAAACCACTGAATTATTAGACCCTAATGATTTGGATAAGGTATTCCGCGAAGCGACATGGGAAGAGGCTCTTGATTTTGCCGCTGGAGGCTTAAAAAAAATACGCGATACCCAGGGTAAAAAAGCCTTGGCTGGATTAGGTTCCGCCAAAGGCAGTAATGAAGAGGCTTACTTATTCCAAAAATTAGTGCGCACAGGTTTTGGCTCTAACAATGTAGACCACTGTACTCGTCTTTGCCATGCTTCATCAGTCGTTGCCTTACTTGAGTGCTTAGGTTCTGGTGCAGTATCAAACCCTGTTTCCGATGTTAGCAAAGCTGAAGTCATTATTATTATTGGATCCAATCCAACAGTAAACCACCCTGTTGGAGCTACATTTATGAAAAATGCAGCTAAAAATGGGACTAAAATTATTTTAATGGACCCAAATATCACTTCAATTGCTAAATACGCGAGGCACGTATTACAATTCCGTCCTGATACTGATGTAGCCATGCTTAATGGTATTATGCATGTCATTCTGGATGAGGGTTTACAGGATGATACCTACATCAAAAAGAATACTGAAGATTTTGAGCAAATGCGCGCGCATTTAAAAAATTATAGTCCCGAACATGTAGCGCCTATTTGTGGTATTGAGGCTAAAACCTTACGCGAAGTTGCTAGATTATATGCCACTTCAAAGGGTTCAATGATTTTTTGGGGTATGGGGGTATCTCAACATATTCACGGTACTGATAATGCACGTTGCCTTATCGCTTTAGCCTTGATGACGGGACAAATTGGCAAGCCAGGTTCAGGCTTACACCCTTTACGTGGACAAAACAACGTACAAGGGGCTTCTGATGTTGGTTTAATCCCAATGGTTTTTCCTGATTATGAACCTGTTAATGACCCTGCTAATCAAACAAAATTTGAAAAACTATGGGGGGTTTCACTGGATGCTGAACCAGGGTTAACGACGGTTGAGATGATTCATGCAATTTTAGACAAAAAAGTCTTTGGCATGTTTGTCCAAGGTGAAAACCCTGCTATGTCAGATCCAAACCAAAACCATGCTCGTGAAGCTTTTGCTGCTTTGGAGCATTTAGTTATACAGGATATTTTCTTAACTGAAACAGCTGGTTTTGCCGATGTAATCTTGCCTGCTTCTGCTTTTTATGAGAAAAACGGTACCTTCTCTAATACGGATAGACGCGTACAAATGGGGCGTCAAGCTGTTAATCCACCAGGTGATGCTAAACAAGACTTATGGATTTTACAAGAGATTGCAAATCGACTTGGTTGTGACTGGTCTTATCATGGGCCAAAAGATGTTTTTAATGAAATGCGTCAAGCCATGAAAAGCATTGCTGGGATGACTTGGGAACGCTTGGAAAATGAAGATTCACTAACTTACCCTCTTGAAAATATTGGGGACCCAGGGCAACCAATAATATTTACAGAGGGTTTTCCTACTGATACTGGACGTGGGCGTTTTGTTCCAGCTGAATATATTCATGCTGACGAGATGCCTGATAGCGAATACCCTTTAATCTTTATTACAGGCCGTCAATTAGAACATTGGCATACGGGGAGTATGACTCGTCACTCCCCTACCCTTGATGCGATTGAGCCAGATCCAGTGGTGACACTTCACCCTGTAGATCTCGAAGCACTGAATATTGAACCCGGTGGGTTAATTACCATTCAATCCAGGCGTGGAAAATTAACGGCTTATGCTCGTGCTGATTTAGGTATTCAAAAAGGCAGTCTATTTATGGCATTTTGTTATAACGAAGCCAGCGCAAACTTAATTACTAATGAGGCCTTAGACCCTTCTGCCAAAATTCCAGAATTTAAATTCTGCGCGGTTAAAGCAAGTTCAGGTGGTGAAATTGGTGTTAGAATTAATTAATATTCTTGGTAACTCATAAGCAATAGCTTAAATTTTGTAGAGACAAGGTATACCTTGTCTCTACAATAATTAGCAATACTTTTGAGCAAAATTATTAAAACCGAAAATAAATCCCAGCCGATACATCATTATCTACCCATGACAAATATCGCTCATTACCATAATTCCTGTTATTAGAATAACGCTGCTTTTTATGTTTATATTCACCCCTATAAGCATAATATTTGTTATGTTTTAAAGCCCTAATTTTATCGCTAACATAATTCAAACACTCCATAACTTCCCTTTTATCTCTATGGCTTAAAAAGTTGTATCGCTTATAATGCCTAATTTGCCTAGCAGCACGCCTTTGTTCTCGAAATAGTTTTTTAACCTCTCTACGTGTTAATTGTCCTTTTTGAATACCTCTCTCAATGCGGTAATTTTGATTTTCTTGGCGTTGTGCAACATCTCGCCAAAAATATGAAATATTGTTCCGTTGTTGTTCATGATCTCTATGTTTAAAATGATCATTCCTTTCTGCGTAACTAGCAAAAGGAGTAAACATTAATACTATTATTAAAGTGAACATTTTCATGACTTTCTCCTGCGTTGTTTGATGTTGGGTTTAGAATACTCCAAGCACCATGAATATTAACTGAACAATGTTTAATTAAAGCCTAAAAAAAACCTCTAGCACTATTGATACTAGAGGTTAAAGGTTCGCAGTTTATTTCCTGCTATCACAACGAGGAGGTATATGAATTTAGTCTAATCTTTCCGTTAAAAAGATATTACTTAACATGGCGGAAGCTCCAAACATAACGGTTGAAATAATAAAAGCACCTGAAATAAACCCCCATAACCCAGTAATGAATAATGTTCCAATTGCTATATCTTTTTTCATGTTTGTACTATTTTCCTATCTTTAGTTAATTGAATTTAGTTAAAGAGTCACAATAAACTCTCAATAGCCGCATATAATACACGGCTAAAAAATTTAAACAATACCATTAATTATCAATTAATTGTTTTCTATTTGTTTATAATGTAACTTTTAAACAACAAAAGCATCTATTAAAACAACAAACACTTGATTGCAATAATACCCAATTTTAAGCGATAATAATGGGTTGATTACTGTTTTACTCGCTCACTCTGCTTTTTAACTGAGCAAAAGTTTTGGAATATATTATGAAAAAAACGATGTACGAAAAGATCTGGGACAGCCATTTTGTGGTTGAAGCAGCAGGTCAAGCCCCTTTACTTTATGTTGACCGCCATCTAATGCATGAAGTAACCAGCCCTCAAGCTTTTGAGGGGCTAAGAAATGCAAATCGTAAGGTGCGCAACCCTCATAGTATTTTAGCCACCATGGATCACTGTGTACCCACTAAAAATAGAAATTTGCCTATTGCAGACCCTATTGCTAAAAAACAAATTGAGACTATGGCAGATAACTGTGAAGAAAATGGCCTTAATTTATATGATATGAAAAATCCAAATAATGGCGTTATTCATATTGTGGTACCTGAGCATGGTTTTGTGCACCCTGGTATGATTGTGGTTTGTGGTGATAGCCATACTGCAACACATGGAGCCTTCGGCGCATTAGCTTTTGGTATTGGCACATCAGAAGTAGAACATGTAATGGCAACACAAACATTACCTCAGAAAAAATCGAAAACCATGCTGGTCCAGATTGATGGAGAATTATCAAAATATGCCTCAGCGAAAGATATTGCCTTAGTGATTACAGGAAAAATTGGTACTGCGGGTGGTACAGGCCATGTTATTGAGTATGCGGGTGAAGCAATCTCCAAGCTTTCTATGGAAGGCCGAATGACACTTTGTAATATGGCTATTGAAGCGGGTGCCAGAGCAGGGCTTGTTGCTCCAGACCAAAAAACTTATGACTATTTAAAAGGACGTGAGTTTGCACCATCCGGTGAAAACTGGGATAAAGCATTAGCCTATTGGAAAACGCTTCCTAGCGACCAAGGTGCCAAATACGATACAACCATCACTTTAAATGCTGCCGATATTGAACCTCAAGTTACCTGGGGAACATCACCGGAGCAAGTAACAGGCATTACCAGCATCATCCCTGCGCCAGAAGACTTTGATGATGAAATCAAGAGTCAAGCCTGTAAAGATGCTTTAAATTACATGGGATTGACAGCACACACAAAAATCACCGACATCCCTGTTGATTTGATTTTTATTGGCTCATGCACCAATGGTCGCATTGAAGATTTTCGTATTGCTGCAGATATTGCAAAAGGTACAAAAGTTGCAGACAATGTAACAGCTATTGCTGTACCAGGTTCTTACCATGTAAAAAAACAGGCCGAAGACGAAGGTTTAGATACCATCTTTACAGAAGCGGGCTGGGAATGGCGCGAGCCAGGTTGTTCAATGTGCCTTGCAATGAACGGTGACGAATTAACGGTCGGTCAACGTAGCGCATCCACTTCAAATAGAAACTTTGAAGGCCGCCAAGGTAAAGGTGGCCGCACTCATTTAGTTTCTCCGGCTATGGCGGCAGCGGCAGCTTCTGCTGGTCATTTTGTTGATATCCGCAACCTTTAATAGAGATAAATAATATGGAACCCTATAAAAAACACCAAAGCATTGCGGCATTAATGAGACGAAGCAATGTTGATACAGACCAAATTATTCCCAAGCAATTTCTTAAGAAGGTGGAGCGAAGTGGTTTTGGTCAACACCTTTTTCACGATTGGCGTTTTAATGAAGACGGTAGCGATAACAAGGATTTTGAACTGAACAAAATAGCATTCAAAGGCGCTAAAATATTAGTTGTTGGCGATAACTTTGGTTGCGGCTCATCTCGTGAACATGCACCGTGGGCTATTGAAGATTTTGGTTTCAATACCATTATTTCGACTAGCTATGCTGATATTTTTTACAACAACTGTTTTAAAAACAGCATTCTGCCTATTGTTGCCACTAAAGATCAATTAGATCGCTTAATGGATGAAATTGACGCTAACGAAGGTGTAAGCTTTACCATTGATTTAGAAAACCAGGAAATCATTACACCAGCGGGTAACGGCTTTAAATTTGAGGTTGATACTTTCCGCAAAGAAAATCTAAGCAAAGGTTTAGATGATATAGGCTTAACACTTGAGCAATCTGCCTCTATTGATAAATATGAAGAAAAACACAAGCAAAATTTCCCTTGGCTTTGGGCTTAATTTGTAGAGCGGACTTTAGTCCGCTATGCTAAAAACTCAATATGTGGCGGACTAAAGTCCGCCATATATTACTATCTTCCCAAAAAATCATTAGCAACTCCCACCCTCCTTAAGGCAACAACCATGTCCTCACTTCCTAGACATATCCAATTAATGGACAC
Source organism: uncultured Methylomarinum sp. (assembly GCA_964472945.1). Taxonomy (GTDB): domain Bacteria; phylum Pseudomonadota; class Gammaproteobacteria; order Methylococcales; family Methylomonadaceae; genus QPIN01. The sequence goes on from CAYYNM010000029.1 coordinate 10,366, forward strand.
CACGCTACGTGATGGCGAACAAACACAAGGCGTTTCTTACTCTCCTGACGAAAAGGTCAATATAGCAAAAACATTACTCCAATCATTACGCGTTGACCGTATTGAAGTGGCCTCTGCAGGTGTGTCTGAAGGCGAAAAGCTCGCCGTAAAAAGGATTAATGACTGGGCAAGAGAAGAAGGCTTTGATGGCTGTGTTGAGGTTTTAGGTTTTGTAAACCATACCCGTAGTGTTGACTGGATTTTAGAGGCTGGCGGCAGTGTTATCAACTTACTCACTAAAGGTAGTGAAAAACATTGCAGAGATCAACTAGGAAAAACCTTGGAACAGCATACCAATGATATTTTAAAAACTGTTGATTATGCCTTAGGTAAAGGGCTTACGGTTAATGCCTACCTAGAAGATTGGTCAAATGGATATACTGATAACAGGGATTATGTATTTGGCTTAATGGATAACTTACAACACTCAGGTATTAGTCATTTTATGCTGCCAGACACCTTGGGTGTTATGTCACCAGACGAAGTCTATAACAACCTAAGTGATATGTGTAATCGTTATCCAGAATTACAATTTGATTTTCACCCTCATAATGACTATGGTCTGGCGACAGCCAATGTCATGTCAGCAGTACGAGCAGGTATAAACTCCATCCACTGTACTATCAATTGCCTAGGGGAACGTGCAGGTAACGCCTCTCTTGCCCAGGTTGCCGTGGTGTTACGTGACAAAATGAACATAAGCTTATCAATCGATGAAAGTCATCTTGTTCGCACTAGCAATATGATCGAAAATTACTCGGGTAAACGCATTGCAGCTAACACTCCCATCATAGGTGCTGATGTTTTCACCCAAACAGCAGGAATCCATGCAGATGGCGACCAAAAAGGTGATTTATACAAAAGTAAATTAGTCCCTGAACGTTTTTCACGGATTACCAGTTATGCTTTAGGTAAAATGAGCGGAAAAGCCTCCCTGAAAAAAAATCTGGATCTACTTGATCTTGAACTGTCCGAAGAGAACCAAAAGAAAGTATTAGCTAAAATCGTACAATTAGGCGATTCAAAACAAACCATTACAACAGACGACCTTCCTTTTATTATTGCTGATGTATTAGAAAGTAAAAACTACCACCATATAAAATTACTTAACTGTTCCATCACCAGTGGCTTTAATTTAGAAGCAACTGTCAGCGTACGTGTAAATGTAAAAGGTGAAACACATATTGCATCGGGTTCAGGGAATGGCGGCTTTGATGCCTTTATTGATGCCATCAATAAAATCATGAAACTACATGACTATACCCTACCAGCTCTATTAGACTTCGAAGTAAGAATACCCAAAGGCGGACACACTAATGCGCTAACAGAGTGCGTTATCACCTGGAATTGCGAGAAAAAAACACGAAGAACGCGTGGCGTTCATTCCAATCAAGTATTTGCAGCTGTATTAGCTGCACTTAGACTTATCAATATTGAATTGCACGAACAAACTCAAAAAAATTAATACACCATTTTCCAGATTATAGAAACCACAGATTCTAGCTTAAACAAAATAGAGGGAGCTTGATACAAGGGTTATGATAAAGTTTAGGTTTAAAAAAATGGCTTTTTATATGCTTGTCACTAGCATTATTTTTGCAGGTCAGTTCTTAATAAACCCCGGCCTAAAAACAGGTAAACCACCACTTATCTCGCAACAAACATTAGCAGGACAAGATACAATGAAAATGATTAGCCATGGGCCGGCTATTATTTATTTTTGGGCTTCATGGTGTGGGATTTGTAAAATGATGCAACAACCTATATCGCAGGTATTAGCTGATTACCCGATAGTAACGGTAGCCGTTAAATCAGGAGATAAACAGGCGGTACAAAATTATCTAGCTAAAAAAAGATTAAACTGGAATGTTGTTAATGATCCTTTAGGCACCATTGCAGAAAAATATCAAACCAGAGGCGTGCCATCAATTTTCTTTTTAAATAAGCAGGGGGAAATAGCTTTAACTACAACGGGCTATACCAGTGAAATAGGATTGAGATTACGGCTTTGGCTAGTGAGTATATTTGATGCGTAAAACCGGATAAGCATATTTTCTTTTGCTGTTTAAAGATTTTCAAAAAGATAATGACAAACCAAAATAAATCAACCATCCAAATTCCCCAATGGCCTAGTGTTTATGGTGGACCACACAGCCAGGGAAAACTTAAAGCGAAGCCTGCAGATTTTATTGTAAAAGAACAGCTTTCTTTTCAGCCAGAAGGAACCGGTGAGCATGTCTTTTTACAAATACAAAAATGTGGTGAAAATACTGAATATATTGCCAGACAGTTATCGCGGTTTGCAGGTGTAAGACAAAGAGATGTAAGCTTTGCCGGCTTAAAAGATCGCCATGCTATTACTACACAATGGTTTAGTGTATGGTTACCCGGTAAAGCCGACCCTGATTGGTCTCAACTAAATACTGAAACCATTAAAATCATACAAGTACAAAGGCATGCTAGAAAACTGAAAAGAGGTGTATTATCAGGTAATGATTTTGAAATACTGGTTAGAGACAGGCAAGGTGATAAAGTCAAGCTTGAACAGCAACTTCAGCAAATTAAAACTCAGGGTTTCCCTAATTATTTTGGAGAACAGCGATTTGGTCGACAGGGACAAAATGTAAATAAAGCTTTGGCATTATTTGACGGTGCAAAAATAAAAAGGGAACAGCGCAGTCTTTATTTATCAGCAGCTAGGTCCTATCTATTTAATCAACTGCTGGCAAAAAGAATTGAAAATAATAACTGGAATCGAGCAATAACAGGAGATGTTTTTATTTTTGATAAATCTAACAGTTACTTCAGAGCCAAACAGCTGGATAGTTCAGTATTAGAACGGGTAAGAGCTTATGAAATCCACCCCACGGGTATGATGTTTGGAAAGGGTGAAGATGAGGTAAGTGCTGAGGCACAGAAAGTTGAAGCAGAAATTCTTATTGAAAATCAAAAATTGACTGATGGGTTACTGAAATTAGATTTAAGATCTGCCCGTAGAGCTTTAAGAGTAATGGCTAAAAATTTACAGTGGGAGTTTCAAAGTGAAACAACTTTATGGCTTAAATTCTCACTACCTGCCGGAAGTTATGCAACTTCATTAATTCGGGAGTTGATAGATATAAAGAGTTAATTCTTTATTCTGCTACATAGGACAAGTAAGTGCTTTATTAAGCACTTACTTTGCATTAACTGGCTTTATCAAAATGATCGTTATAAGTAATAGGTTTTTTATGATAAATATCGTGTAAATTTGTGACAGGCTGACAGGTAATAGGCATCGGGGTTCTTAGCTTTGTTATTACCCTTTCTTTCTCTTCAGGATAGTCCTTAGCCAAAAAACAAAATTCTGTCGCTATTTCTACCGTTTCCTTATTAATAGAATCATATTTATTATTGCTCGCTTGAAATATACTAACACTACAAATAGTATTAATTAACCATGGAATACCTTTAGAAATTTCTGCTATATATTGTATTGCTTCATCCGTAAATAATGAGTCTTTAGAATAATTCGCACAAAATAAACGATGGTTAATATAATCGTTTATTTCTATAGTATTGAGAGGTTCTAATAATAAAGATTTTATAATTTGTGTGGAGTGTTTTTTTGTTTTGAAGTTTTGGATTCTTGATTCTAGCTTGGCTTGCCCTGTTAAAATTAATAACGTAGGCTGTTTATTTTTATTACGTTCTACCACTTTGCTTAAAAGATTTTCTAAAAAATAATCTGTAAAGTTATTGGCGTTATCTAAAATAAAAACAGTCGATTGTTGTAAATCAGCATTTAGTGAGCAAGCTTCAGAAAACAACTTCATAATCATAACGGTATGAATGGGGTCTGATGCTGATAGCTGCAAGCGCGAATTAGGATTTAAATGTTTAATAACTTCATTGCCATTTTTGCTGGCAAAGTTTTCAATTAATGCTTTGATTAAAGAAGATTTACCAACCCCCATAGTGCCTAATACTAAAAAAACTGCACTGGATTGGTTGTCCACTTCTTTTATTAGTAAATTTAAGGCAGATTGATGCTTAGTAGATAGAAAGGCACTTTGTGAAGGTGGTGTCTGACTAAAAGGATTTAATTGAAATTGAAAAAATTTATTGTACATAATGTAGGTTTTTAAAAAACTTTCTATGGACTTTTTTTTGTTAGTTTTAAAAGGGATTGTTTTTAAGGCTGTTGCTTTATACTCTTTTTACCAAATAAGAAAACCTGTAATGGTAATATTTACTTTATGTTGTTAGTTAAAAACTGCATTTCCATGTTCTACTTGCCAATATTTAAAGGATAATTGAATATTAGCAAGGCAAAACTGAATATTCTGTGAACTATTCACTTTTAATAAAAATTGATAGTTTTATTTTGTAATAGAGATCTCATTTTTAAATAATAAATATATGTCTAAAATTATGTTTAGTGCTGGAGAGTCTTCAGGTGACCAGCATGCTGCCAATATGTTTAAAGAACTAAAAAAACAGTTACCTGCTGTGAATGGATTAGGGATGGGTGGTGCAAAAATGCAGCAAGCAGGGATTGATATTCGTTTTGACTCGTCTAATATTGCAGTTATTGGCTTGATCGAAGTATTAACGCATTATGGTGAAATACGATCAGCTTTAAAATTAATGCAAAAATTAGTTGTATCAGAAAAGCCAGATTTATTGGTTTGTGTTGATTATAAAGAATTTAATTTAAAGTTGGCGCGTTTTGCAAAACAACAAGGTATTAAAGTTCTGTTCTATGTTAGTCCGCAAGTATGGGCCTGGCGGCCTGGTCGAGTTGTCACTTATGGAAAAGCTATCGATATGATGGCCGTCATTTTTCCATTTGAAACAGCTTATTATGAAGTAGAAAAAGTTCCTGTGACTTATGTAGGGCACCCTTCGGTTGATAAGGTGCACCCATTACATAGCAAAACAGAAGACCTTTCATATTTTTCCTTACCTGCTGATTCGCTAATAGTAGGGATTTTACCAGGTAGCCGAGTTAATGAGATTAAGCGAATGTTGCCTGTCATGCTGTCTGCGGCTGAGAAACTAAAGAAAGATCATAGCGAAATTCAATTTGTATTACCTCAAGCAGATTCAATTTCTGATGAATTAATACAATCATATTTGCAAGCGTCCTCAATTAATATAACGCTTATTAAGAATCAGCCTTACGATGTTATTCAATGTTGTAATGCTATTATGACTACATCAGGAACTGCATCACTGGAAATTGCTTTATTACAAATACCTATGGTGATTGCTTATCGTTTATCAGCAATTACATATTTCTTTGCCAAATATTTAGTCAAGACCAAATATATTGGTTTACCTAATATTATTGCCGGTAAAGGTATTGTTAAAGAACTGATTCAGCGAGATGTGACTGTAGAAAGCTTAGCAGGTGAAATAGATAATATTTTATACAACAAAAAATACAGGGAAACGATATTGGCAGAACTGGCTATTGTGAAAGAAAGGCTAGGGAAAGGTGGCGGTTCTAAAAATATGGCTGATTTAGCTATTAAGATGTTAAATGCCTGTTAACCTATACTTCGTGCGGTCACGGATGCAGAATTTTGCCACCGTATTGTAGAGACAAGGCATGCCTTGTCTCTACAGGCTAAGTAGTTAAGCAAAATTAACCTCACAAAAAGTAATATAAAGAAAATTAAAAATAACCACAGAGAGCACAACAACTTAACGAGTGAACAACTCTGTGAGTTTTGTAGCGAAGATGTTAGATTTTTTATGTCCCTTATTTAAGTTCCAAGCACAGTTTTTTAATGCTTAAAACTAAGTTTTCCATTTTATAGAGCACCCTATACTGGCTATTTGTTCTTTTGGACCATGTTTAGTTTGAGCGACTTGCTTCATTGCATCAAATAAATCACGTTTTACATTTTCGTCAGCAGTTTCTTTTTTACTGGCATCTAACCTTCCTCTATATTGCAATTCTAACCGGCTGTTATAACCAAAAAAATCAGGGGTACAAACTGCTCCATATTGTTTGGCTACTTCTTGAGTTTCATCTAATAAATAGGGAAAATCAAAATTTAATTGTTTTGCCAATAGCTGCATATTTTCAAAACCATCTTCAGGGTAATTAATCACATCATTTGATGAGATGGCAACTGATGCTATACCAAGAGATTTAAGTTCAGCGGTATCTCTTAATAAACGTTGATGTATTGCTTTGACATAGGGGCAGTGATTGCAAATAAACATCACTAATAAACCTTTTTCTCCCATGCATTTTTCTAGGGTCCAGCGTTGTCCATCCGTACCTAGCAGGTCAAAATCATGAGCTTTTTTACCAAAGTCACAAACGGGGGGATTTAATGAAACCATATTTCACCTGTATGTTGTTATATTTAAGCTATATTTACAACTTATAACATTAATTATTAATGAGTTCCAATGTACATTAAATTAAAATTTGTTTTAATTTGTTTTTTATCTAGCTGTATCTGTGTTGTTAGCTATGCGGCTGATAAAAATTCAAAACGGGTTAATGAGTTGCAGGTGCTAATTGATGTTTCAGGAAGTATGAAAAAAAATGACCCTAAAAACTTAAGAATCCCTGCCATTAAATTACTGATTAATTTATTACCCGATGGTTCAAAAGTTGGACTCTGGCTGTTTTCTGAAAAAACTTCAGAATTGGTGAAAATGGGAAGAGTTAACAAGCAATGGAAGCAGAAAGCTTTATTAAAAATAAAAAAAATACATTCTAGAGGTTTATTAACTAATATTGAAGAGGCTATTGGTCAATCAGCTAAGGAATGGCTTTTATCACCCAGTCAGCAGAATAGGTCTTTAATTATTTTAACGGATGGGATGGTTGATACCTCTAAAGATATTATGCAAAGTGCTGAGTCTAGAGCAAGAATTATGGAACAGCAGGTTCCTTTGTTGCAACAAGCGGGGATTAAAGTTCAAACGATCGCTTTATCAAAAGATGCAGATGCTGAGTTGCTTGGAAAACTCGCTACTGGCACGGGTGGCTGGTCAGAAACGGCTCAATCAGCTGATCAACTGCAAAAAGTTTTTTTTAAGCTATTTAAACAAGCTATACCGCAAGATACAACTCCTCTGGTAGGGAATGCTTTTACTATAGATAAAGCTATTAAAGAGTTTTCAGTGCTTATTTTTAAACAACCAGGTTCTAAACATCCTCAGTTAATGACACCTGGTAACAAAAAAATAAACCATAAAAGTAGGTCAAGCAAGGTTTCCTGGTTAAGTGAAAAAAATTATGATTTGGTCACGATAAAAAAACCAAAGGTAGGACTGTGGCGAATTATTGGCAATATAGACCCTGATAATCAAGTGATGATTGTTACGGATTTAAAATTTGAGCTTGATGAAATACCGACCCATATTTTATTTAAAGATAGCTTTAATGTCAGTGGTTTTTTTACTAACCAGCAACAACTTATTACTCGAAGTGATTTTTTGCAATTAATTGATCTTTCAATATTTTTAGAAGATGGTCAAAGATTTAAAATGACAGCTGTTAGTGGAAAACAAGGCCTTTTTAGTAAAACATTAGGAGCGGAGCTTAAACCTGGCCGGCATACTTTAAAGATTATTGCTGATGGTCAAACTTTTAAGCGCGAAGTCACTCGGGTTATCGAAGTCATAGATAGTTTAATTGCTGTTAAAAAACAAGTTGATTCAATTTTACATAAAGTGACTATTGAGTTAATACCCAATAGTATTGCGATTAATACAGATATGATGACCATAGAAGCTAGTATTAGTCAGCTGGGGAAACAAACAGTCAAGCAAGTACTTGAGAAGAAATCCGGTCAGTGGAAATTAGTAGTCAATGAACCTGAGACAGGTGCCAGTAAAATAGTAAACTTTTCTGTTATAGCTAATACGCCACAAGGTAAGTCAATATCACCGGTGATTCTTCCTATTGTAGTCAATACTGGTTTATTTAACGCAGCAAAACCGAAAGTACCCATTATTAAGTTAAAAAAGAAAAAAACTAAAAAGCCAGCAAAAATAGCAGATAAAATTGAAGCCGAGGTTGAAGATGAGGCGGATATTGATAAGGTTGAGGCTGAACCTGTTAATTGGGTAAAAACTATTATCATTATTTTAATTATTAATATAATACTTATTGCAATTGGATTTTTTGCTTATAAATATGTAAAAAAGCAATCTGCAACAAAGCAAGATCAATTATTGAGTAGGTTAGATTAATGGTAGAACTAAATTCCGTCTTAATGCTCTTTATGCTAGAGGCATCCGTAGTATTATTTATATTGATATTACTGATATTCTTATTTTCAAAAAATAACAGAAAAAAAGAGTATGCTGCATCAGCTAAAGTAATTGACCAGTTGCAGGATACAGAAAATATTAAGGCAAAAAAGCTAGCCTCTTTGTTTTCTACCCATTGCAAACTTGAGCAGGAAGTATTAAATAGTTTATTGACAGAAATTAAGTCAAGTGAACGAAATTTATATCAGCAAATCATTAAAACCTTCTTAACGAGAGATGTGAAATTATTAGGAAAGATAGAGCAACAGATTGATAAAATTTCTGAGCCTTATTGTAAGGTTATATCTCATGCTTCAAGTGGCAAAGTCGAGGACAAAGAGAGTGAAGAGAAACTGCAAAGATTAACAGAGGAGAATAAGCGTTTAGCTGAGCAGTTAACCATTGCGATGAATACTATGGATGAAATCTCAGCTGAATACACACGCGTATTTAGTGGTACACAAACTGAACTTGAGTTAGAAAATAGTAGTAAAAAAATGTTTGATATTTTTCAGCAAGCGAGCCAAAAGATCGGTGAAACCATAAGAGAAGAGAGTTGAAATAATGATGAGTGCAACAAGCAGTATACTGATACTAGAAATAGCCATCGTACTTTTGGTGATAGTTTGTATTTTATTATTTTTAGAATGGAAAAGAAGAAAAGTTTTCTCTCAACAGCTTGAGCAGCTATTGCAATCGATTGATGAGCAACAAAAGCAACGAATATCAACATTAACACAGCTATTAGAAAACGAATATGCCTTAGATTCTTCAGCGGCACAAGAATCAGGAGAATATATGGTTGAAGCAGAAAAACAATTTATGCAACAATTTGTAAAGCAGCAAATTGAGAAAACGACAATTGCAGAGTTCTATCAGAATTTATGTGGGTTACTTGATCAGTATTTATATTTTGTACCCAAATTAAGTGATATACAACAGCCTGTAAAAGCTGAAGATAAAATAACAGAAACAAAGCCAGAGCCAGAAATTTCAGAACCAACAGAACCAACAGAACCAACAGAAGCAAGTGAAGATGATGCAGAGAATGTTGCTGAGACTGAGGAAGTACCAGAGTCAAAACAAGAAACTGAAGAAGAGCCAGGTTGGGGTGATGCTTTTGCAGAATCTGGAGAGGAAATGGATGACGAGGTAAAAGAAGGATATGAGGCAGAAGTTAAGTCAGAATAATAGTGGTAGCTATATTTGTATAGGCTCACATGTAAGGGTATGCCGCCCGCCGTTAAGTATTGAAAAGTTGAAGTTACTTTTAAAACCCCCTCCCCTGCTGGAGCAATGTCATTCGTTTAAGAAAGCATAATTAATTCAAATGAATATGTTGTTTTTTAATGTTATTTATAGGAGTTGAGTTTTTTAGTTTATTATGAATCAAGGGTTTACGAAATAAAAGGATAAAGTTATTTATACATTCTTTATATAACATACTGAAAACATGATTGATTCTTAAACGAATGACATTGCCTGCTGGAGAGGGTTTAAAGGGCATCAGGGTAAGATCCGATACGACAAACCCCCATACGTTTTCCTGATAAACCAGTACCTTCTACATAGCTAGGTTATGTATTAAATCAGCAGGAGACCGAACGGAAACCCCCGGTTTATTTAACACATGAGTATAAATCATCGTTGTAGAAACATCCGAATGCCCTAATAGCTCCTGAACAGTTCTAATATCATAACCATTTTCTAACAGATGTGTGGCAAAAGAATGTCGAAGGGTATGAGAACTGACTCGTTTTATAAGCTTGGCATTATCAGCAGCCTGCTTAATTTTTTTCTGTAAACTGGTTTCATGAATATGATGTCTACGTACAGCACCAGATCGAGGGTCAGTAGAAATACGACTAGCAGGAAATAAATATTGCCAGCGTAACTCTTTAGCAGCATTAGGAAACTTTCGATTTAAAGCATCAGGCAAATAAACCTCCCCATAATTATTTTGCAAATCAAGCTTATGTTGAGTTGATACAAACTCAATTTGAGCAAGTAATTGCTCCTGATAACATTGAGGTAAAGGCACTAAGCGGTCTTTATTACCCTTAGCATTACGAATAACAATCTGGTGGTATCCAATATCAATATCTTGAACACGTAAGCGAATAACTTCCATTAAACGCATACCCGTACCATATTGTAATCCAGCGAGTAGACCATAAAGCCCCTGCATTTCTCCAAGAAGGGCACGAATTTCATTCATTGTTAAAACAACAGGCAATTTACGAGGGCGGCGAGCTAATTTAAAACCTTTAACATCCAAAGGTTTATCCAGCACTTTCTTAAATAAAAAAACTAAAGCATTTAAAGCAACAGACTGTGTATTGGAGGCAACACGGCGATTAACAGCTAAATAATTTAGATATTCAGTAGCATGATCATCATTTAAATCATCAGCATTAATCTTGGCATGAAACAGTAAAAAACGATTTACCCAATCACTATAAGTTTGCTCCGTTCTAATCGCATAATTCCCAGATCGTAAGCAAAAAATTAGTTTTTCCAATAACAATTTATGAGAAGAATTAGATTGTTTTTCTGATAGCTTTAGCTGCTTAGAATGATTTTCTAGTCTATCTGAATAATCACGAACAACAGTCGCATGATTATCGGGTAACTTTTGAGCAGCAGCTTGCCAATAATCCCAATCAAATTGCTTAGCCCAAGGCAAATGGTTAAGAGAAATTAAAAAAAGCTTTAAAGCATGTAACAATTGACGAAATTGCCAAGGTGTTAATTCAGTTGTTCTGTCTATATCTTGAAGAAAATAATTAATATGCTTTGCTTCAAGAGATGAAATAGAGTTTTTAGAGTGTTTGTTTTTTGCAGAATCTAAAGACTGACAAAATAATAATAACCGCTCAATTGATTTAACATAGTACTGGTGTTGGTTTTGAGGGATATTATTTTTTAGCAAAACAGAATAAAAGTCATCCCAAGAAAGTATAGTCATTAATACGTTAGAATCAGTTGACATTTTAAAATAATAGATATACTGTAACATAAAAATTACATAAGTAGAATGCTGTCTATTTTTAATAGTACGGCATTCTGTCTAATAAACTGTTATACAAAAAAGATAATTATGGAACTATCAAGTGTCGTTCCTTGGGGAAGATC
>CAYYNM010000030.1:0-21719 GCA_964472945.1 uncultured Methylomarinum sp.
TGGAATCAATAGCTTGTGTTCTGTGCCGTAGTGAAGTCACGGATTCAGGTATTAATTATTCCGAATAGCCTTGTGGATTTTGAGACTGCCACCGCCACGTATCACTCACCATATCCTGAAGGTTTTTTTCGGTCTTCCAGCCCAGCTCTTTGAGTGCAAGTGACGGGTCTGCATAATTTTCAGCAACATCCCCTGTGCGGCGAGGAACAAATTGATAGTTTATTTTTTTTCCGGTCAAATTCTCAAAACTCTGAATAATTTCTAACACACTATAACCACAACCTGTCCCCAAATTATAAGCTTTACAATCCCCAATCCCAGTTAAATCCGCTTCAATTGCATTAAGTGCCTTAAGGTGCCCTTTTACAAGGTCAACAACATGAATATAATCTCTAACGCCCGTCCCATCCTTTGTTGGGTAATCGTTCCCAAATACTGAAAGTTGCTTTAATTTGCCAACAGCCACTTGTGAGACATAAGGTATTAAATTATTAGGGATACCATTAGGATCCTCACCTATCATGCCACTTTCATGTGCACCAATTGGGTTAAAATACCGTAACAACTTAATATTCCAAGGTATTGTTGAATTAAGCAGCTTATCAGCTGTGGATAAATCTTTAAGAATATCTTCAACCATAGCTTTTGATTTACCATAAGGATTAGTTGCACCATAAACAGGTAAATCTTCTGAATATTGAACCGTATCAGGCTCCCCATAAACAGTTGCTGAAGAACTAAAAATCAGATTTTTAACATTAGCCTCCCCCATTACTTCTGTAAGAATCAAGGAACCATAGACATTATTTTGGTAATACCTTAAAGGCTGCTGGCATGATTCACCAACAGATTTTAAACCAGCAAAATGCATCACAGCATAAATATTATGTTGTGAAAATATTTTTGCTAAAGCCTCTTTATTACAAATATCTGTTTCATAAAAAGTAATACTTTTACCTGTAATTGTTTCTACACGATTAAGTGACTCAGCTTTACTATTAGATAAGTTATCAACAACGGTAACATCATATCCAGCATTTAATAATTCAACGCATGCATGACTACCTATATAACCAGCACCGCCTGTAACTAATATTGTTTTATTGTCCATATTATTTTAAATTAAGTAGAAAAGAGAGATTAATTTATACTTCATACACCTTTGCCAGTCTAAATTATAAGTACTTAGCGTTTATTTTAGACTACTATAAAGAAAAGAAAGCCCAACTTTTTGTATATTTATTACCAGCAAGCTTCAAAAAATAGTCTAGAGTACGGTATGATGGCAGAAATTGTCAAAATAAAGAACCTGATCAAAGGGCATCCTTTTAATATTTGTAAAAACCACCTTACTAAGAACAAGGGCATAAAAGATCTAACATTTTTTACCACAGAGAACACTGAGATCACAGATTTTTTTGAGTGCTAAACCTCCGTGCTCTCAGTGTTCTCTGTGGTTATTTTGAATATTTCTTTATATGACTTTTTGTTAAAATAATTTTGAACGACTACTTATATGATTTCAGCTTACGGTTTTATTATGAAAAAAATATCATCAACACTTATTCTAATAGCTTTATGCCTGAATATCCTTGCTTGTGAAGAGCGGAAAAAGGGGCAATATTTAGAACACGGAATCGCTCTTTTTGATCAAGGTAAATATAAAGAATCCGAATTAGAAATTAAAAGTGCCATCCAGGAAAACCCTTCTCTGGCAGAACCATACTATTATCTGGCTTTGCTAGATGAAAAAGGCAAAAAATATAAAGCAATGAAAGCTAATTTGCTGGAAGCTGTTAAGTTAAACCCAGAAAAAATCAAAATAAAATTAAAACTAAGTAAGGTACTATTATTATTTAATGACCTTAAAGGTGCATCAAAAGAAATAGAGGAGATATTAGCCAAAAATCCTGAACAGCTAGATGCTCAAGCCGTCAAAGCCTCTATTTTAATGAGACAGAAAAAAAATGGCGAAGCACTAGCACTTGTTGATAACATTTTAAAAAAAGATAGTGAAAATATTGATGCATTATCATTAAAGGTAGTGATGCTGATCAAACAAAAGTCATTTGATCAAGCATTAGCTTTATTATCACCTGCTCTACTAAAGAACAGTGAAAATATCTCACTACATTTGTTGAAAATCCAGATAGATTCGCAGAAAAATGATACTAATGCTGTTATAGCAGACTATGAAAAACTAGTCGAAATAAAACCTGACAATATACAAATTAAATTTACTTTAGCTAAAGTCTATCAAACTGCCAAAAAACCTAAAAAAGCGGAAGAGACTTTAAATCAACTTATCCAAGATCATCCTGAGTTAATTAATATAAAAATAGCTCTGTTAAATTTTCTTTATTCTGCCAGTGAAGAAAAAGCGATGGCTAAATTTGATAGTTTTATTGCAGAATATAAAGACAATTATCAAAACTTAATAACACTCTCAAAGTGGCTGCTTTTAAAAAACAAGGAAAGCAAAGCTTACGATATTCTTATTTCAGCATTAGCCAATAGCAATATAAAGGATAAGGACAAAGTACCGTTAAAATTATTTCTCGCTAAATTAGCCTTTAAGAATAACGACACAACAAAAGCTTTAAGCTATTTAGATAAAATATTAGCTGACAATTCTGAAGATATTAATGCCAAAGTATTAAAGTCTGAAATTCAGATTTCTTTAAACCAGCTCAATAATGCAAAAAAACTATTAGATGAAGTACTTTGGCAGCAACCAAAAATGGATTCAGCACTTTCCCTACTAGCAAGAATCAATCAGACCCAGGGTGACCTGGATAAAGCTTTTATTAATTATGAAAGTGCTTTAAAAATCAACCCGATAAACTTGCAGGCTTTAAATTTTATCGTTAATAAAGCAGTCAGTGAAAATCACTCCCAATATGCTATAGAAATTTTACAAAGAGCAATAAGCTTATTACCTAACAACCTTAAAATTTTAACTCAATTAGTCGAATTAAATTTTAATGCTGATAATTATGATCTAGCTGATAAATATATTACTAAAATCGGATTACAAAAGAATGGTGTATTCTTAGCTGACTATTTGACAGCAACATCACTTCAACGGCAAAAGAAACATCAGGAAGCCATTGTTGCTTACAAAAATTTATTAGCTAAAGCCCCTTGGTTAAAAGATGCCTTAACAGGTATGGCTGATTGCTATTTACAATTAAAGCAACCATCCAAAATGATGTTTTATTTGGATGGCTTAATCAAAAACAATCCAAACAATATTTTTCCTGTTATTTTGAAGAGCCAGCTATTAACTTCTGATAAGAAGTACAAAAAAGCCATTAGCCTTATCAACAAGACAATAGAACAACAGCAAGCCACAAAAAGCACAATTCTTTATAGTGAGTTAGGACGCTTATACAACCTTATTGGGGACAATAAAAATAAATATAAAACCTATCTTAAAGGCTTACAAATCAACCCTAATGATATCAACATCATGCTTAACTTAGCTTCAAGCTATGAAAAAGATCATGTTTTTGATAAACCAGCTGAACTGTATGAGAAGATCTTATCAATCAACCCAAACCATAATGTGGCAAAAAACAACTTGGCAACATTACTGCTAGACCATTTTGGGGGAACTGAAGATATTAACAAAGCCATACAAATTGTCGCTCCCTTCAAACAATCAAAACATCCTTATTTTCTAGATACTTATGGCTGGACAAAATTAAAATCAGGTGAACTGGAAAATGCTTTAGCTATCTTTAAAAAAGTCATTATCCTTGCACCTAATACACCTGTATTTCGTTACCATTTAGCGGTTGCTTATAACCTTTTAGGTGACAAGATGTCTGCTACTTTAGAATTAAAACAGGCTCTATTTTTAGGAAAAGGTAGAAACTTTGCAGAAAAGATTTTAATTGAAAAATTATTAGCTAAACTAAAAAACAAATAATTTTTACAGAATTAATTACATTAAAGTAAAATATCTAACTATATTAAGGTATCAAATGAATTATATTTTTATTGTGGAGTTCGAGTATGTTTAGGTTTAAAACGATAGTCATACTACTATCAATGTTATTTATAATAAGTTGTGCGCACCCTCCCTTAAGTGACAAAGTAAAAATACCTGATGACTACACATATATTATTGGCCCCGGTGATAGTTTAGAGATTTTTGTTTGGGATAACCCAGACATTTCAAAATCTATTACAGTGAGACCTGATGGAAAAATTAGCACCCCTCTTATTGATGATTTGCTAGTAACGGGGAAAACGCCTTCTCAATTGGCAAGAGATATTGAAAAAAGTCTAAGTAAATTTGTTAGAGACCCATTAGTTTCAGTTATTGTTAATGGCTTTCAGGGTATTTATGCCCAACAGGTTAGGGTTATTGGACAAATCAACAGTGGCGGTGGTGGCGGCGGTAGAATATCTAGATATTCTGCAAAAACATTTCCTTATAGAAAAGAAATGACTTTATTAGACCTAATCATTCAGTTAGGTGGTATTGGTCAGTATGCTGATGGAAATAGGTCTAGTATTTTAAGAACGATTGACGGCAAAAAATATCAATTTGGTGTAAAAATTGATGATTTAATTGAAGATGGTGATTTATCTGCAAATGTCAACATCTTACCTGGTGATATTTTGATTGTACCCGAAGCTTTCTTTTGATATTGGAAAAATATAACAAAATACGATTAATAAACCAATTTTTCGCTTGTAGTTCAAAAATAGAAAAAATTATATGTTAGATCAGTTTTCTGAAATTCTTTATTTTGTAAAAGGTATTATTCGTCATAAATGGATAATCACTATTGTTGCCTGGGTTATTTGTATTGGTGGCTGGGCATTTGTATATAAAATGCCTAATATCTATCAATCTTCAGCCAAAGTTCATGTTGATACCAGAACAATGCTTAGACCTCTCTTACGAGGCCTAGCTATTCAATCCGATGTTAGAGGATTAGTTTCAATTATGAAGAAACTTATGTTTACTCAAGAAAACATGCTGAGAATTGCTGAAACAGCAGGCATGGATGTTGACCGCTCCTCTGAACATAAAATTCATTCCGTTATAAAGGAATTAAAAGGATCTCTAAAAATTGGTGGTGGACGAGGTGAAATGTTTTCTATTAGCTATGAATCTAAAGACCCTCAAAATGCTAAAAATGTAGTTCAAGCTGTTTTATCTATTTTTTCAGAGCAAGCTCAAAGTTCTACGTTAGGTGATGTGGATTCTGCCCAAAGGTTTATCGATAATCAAATTAGAGAATATGAACAAAGACTTCGAAATGCAGAAAGAGCAAAAGAAAATTTTAAAAGAGACAATGTAGGTTTACTTCCGGGACAAGCAGGAGAAGGCCAAGTTAATGTTATTCAAGCTATTAGACAAATAATAGAAGCTTCTAAAATGAAGCTAACTGAAATTTTGTCACGAAAACAAGTATTAAAAAAACAGCTAAAAGAAGCATTTGCATCAGGTGAAAAATGGGGCTTAACGGGTGAAGAAGCAGATAACTCATTTGAAGGAATCCGAATTTCACAATTGAAAAAAAGAAAAAATGAATTATTACTTAAATATACAGAAAACCACCCTAATATTGCTTCTATTAACGCTGAACTTAAAGCTTTAAAAAAACGTAAAGAGGAGCAAGAAAAACAAGATGGTCCCTCTGCAATTGCAATGTCTAGCCCTTATGTACAGTCAATTAAAATTGAGCTTAACAAGATTGATACAGAAATAGCGACTGTTAATGCAAGAATCTATTCACTAAAAAACAAGCTTACCAAAGAGGATGAGCAGTTTAATACTCGCTTATCAGTAGAAACAGAGATGGAAAATCTTAATAGGGACTATAACACCATTAAAAAGAACTACTTGGCTCTA
Source organism: uncultured Methylomarinum sp. (assembly GCA_964472945.1). Taxonomy (GTDB): domain Bacteria; phylum Pseudomonadota; class Gammaproteobacteria; order Methylococcales; family Methylomonadaceae; genus QPIN01. Next base: position 5,876 of record CAYYNM010000030.1, read on the forward strand.
TTAGATCGTAGAGAACAGGCTCGCATGTCAAGTAACGTTGATACACAGGTTTCTGCATTAAAATTTAAGGTGGTTGACCCTGCAAATATGCCTGATACACCTACCTCCCCTAAAAGGTTGATTTTATATTCAGCTGTTTTAATTATAGGTCTTGCTGCAGGTATTGCCCTTGCATTATTAATGGTGTTTGTAAACCCTTCATTTGTAGAAGCTAAGCATTTAAGAGATGTAACGGGACTTCCTATCTTAGGGAGCGTTTCTGAAGTCGTTAGTAGTGCTCAAGCTAAGAAAAACCGTAATCGTTTGATTTTATTTACTTTAGCTAATACATTATTATTATTTAGCTACACTGGAGTCATGATATTAGGGACTTCTTCATAGTGCTTAAAGGTATTTAATTATGAATATGTTAGAAAAAGCTTTTGAAAAATCTAAATCACTAGAAAGCAAAAAGCTAAAAGATACAGATACAACTCCCGAAAAGGAATATAAAACTGATTCGCCAAGAACAGAAATAACTGAACAAAAAAAATCAGACGAGATTATAAATTTTGATTGGGATTATTTGCATGCACATGGCTTTATTCGGGTTGATGATTCTCATAGCAGACTTGCAGAAGAATATAGAAGCATTAAAAGACCATTAGTTACCAATGCACTGGGGGCTAGAAAACGTGATATTAAAAATTCTAATTTAATTTTAATTACTAGCAGCGTTCCGGGTGAAGGAAAAACATTCACTTCAATCAACCTTGCCTTTAGCATTGCAGCTGAAATGGATAAAAAGGTCTTATTAATTGATGCCGATGTAGCCAAGCCTTCGATAGCTAAAGTACTGGGTATAAAAAATAAAATGGGTTTAATCGATTTCCTTGAAACGGATACTCTGCGGTTATCAGATATTATTTTACAAACTGAAATTCCGGGACTTCGAATTATTACAGCTGGAAAAAGTCATAAATTCTCAACTGAGTTATTGGCAAGCGACAAAATGATTGCGCTTTCCAAAGAATTAAGTTCACGCTACTCGGATAGGATTGTTATTTTTGATACGCCTCCATTACTAGCAACGACTCAAGCTGAAGTTTTAGCAAGTCAAATGGGACAAGTTATTTTAGTGGTGGCTGCAGAAAAAACACCTCAAAGCTTTGTTCTTGAGTCAGCTAAGAAATTACAAAATTGTTCTGATATTGTTCTAGGTGTTTTAAACAAAGCACAACGAACACTTAATGCAGGCTATTATGGTTATGGTCATTATTAATTTATGATGCCTCAATTAACTCGAACTATACTTTTATGTGTATCAACAGCTTCTATAGTTGTCTATCAGCAACCAGTATTTGCTTTAAACTGGATAATACGCCCTAATATAAATATTAAGCAAATTTATTCTGATAATATAACTTTATCTGATACCAATAGGGCTTCAGCTTTAGTAACAGAAATAAACCCAGGGGTATTAATTAATGGCTCTTCTTCCAGGAGTTCATTTGATTTAAACTATAATTTACAAGGGCTTTATAATGCTCAAGGTAGTTCCAGTGTAGAGCTTAATAACCAGTTACAAATGAATTCTAATTATGAACTTATTAAAAAAAGGTTGTTTGTAGATTCCAGCTCTTCTATTAGCCAGCAAAACAATTCTAATAGACAAATAGCTGGGGACAATATCTCAGGAAGTGGTAATAGCTCAACAATTTCAACATTTAAACTATCCCCTTACTGGACCCCCCATTTTCAAGGATTTGCTGATGGTGAATTTAGATTAACCTATGATAAAGTCAGCTCAAAAGGACAAAACACTTTATCAAATACTAATGCCTTCTCTCAAAATATATCTTTAAACAGTGGACATGATTTTTCATTGTTTAGCTGGTCATTTTTATTTAACAATAGCGATAGAAACAATAGTGGAAGTGAAAATGTAAGTTTTCAGAACTCACAATTAGAAGTAAGATACGCCATCGGTAGAAAATATAGTATTTTTGCCCGTGCTGGCTATAGTAACAATTCGTTTGCCACTAATTCTGATAGTAGTAATAATGGTATTTCCTATACCTTTGGGGGCCAATGGGAACCTAGCCAACGCCTTAGAGTTGAAGCCGGCTATGGTAATAATAAATTTATTACCATTGAAATATCACCGTTTAACCGTTTACATTGGATAAGTACCTACTCTAATAATGATATAGGATTAAACACAGGTAATACCTGGAATACCGAACTTAACTACAATACTCGTCGAACAGATTGGACAATACGCTACTCTGAGGATACAACAACAACCCAACAGATATTACTTGATCAACAAGTAGTAAGCACCTCAAACAACACATCCCCTCTATTTTCCCGAAACACAGCACTACCAACATTAACTAATGAAGTTTTTGTAAGCAAAACTGCTGATATTTCATTTTCATTTCAAACAGGGAAAAGTAATATTTCAGCAAATGCCTATAAAACCTTAAGAACTTTTGAATTATCGGGTAATGATGAGAAAGTTACGGGGCTATCAACCAGTTGGAACTGGAAATTTTTAAGACGAACCAACTCAAATCTGCGATTAGGTTGGCAAAAAACCCAGTCGAGTGGCTTAAATAGCTTTTCTGATAAACGTTTTGATTTTTCGGCCTCTGTAACCCGTAATATTTTAGCTCGCCTAAATGGCAGTATTGAGTATCGTTTTGTAGATCAAAGTTCATCAGATAGTTTTAATAAATATTCAGAAAATAGAATTACTGCCACTCTGTCACTCCAATATTAATATGTATAAAAGTTTTTATAGTCTTACTCAAAACCCATTTCAGTTAAATGCTAACTTGGATTTCTTTTTTGATAGTGCCGGGCATAAAAGAGCTAAAGCCTACTTACGCTACGGATTAGTACAGGGAGAAGGCTTTGTAGTCGTTACAGGTATGGCCGGCACTGGAAAAACAATGCTGGTTAAAGAACTGTTTGAATCATTAAAGCAAGATCAAAAAATAATTATTGGCGTAATGGTTACTTCACAAGTAGGAGCCGAAGATACCCTGCGTATGCTTTCAACCGTCTTTAAACTTGCTTATGAATATGATGATAATAAAGCTATTTTATTATCTCGATTAGAAACTTTTTTTAAAGAAAGTGGCAAAAAAGGTAAACGTGTACTGCTTGTTGTTGATGAAGCTCAAAACCTACCTAAGCAATCGATTGAAGAACTACGAATGTTGTCAAATTTTGAATGGGAAGGCAGACCTATTTTACAAATATTTTTAGTCGGCCAAGAGGAATTAGGCCGACAACTATACTCTCCCGGCATGGAACAGGTAAAACAACGAATCGTTGCCACCCACCACCTTAAAGCCATTGAACAAGAAGAAATACAACAATATATTATTTTTAGGCTCAGCAAGGCAGGGTGGAAAAATAACCCTCGATTTGAAGATAATATTTTTCCTGATATTTATGAGTTTACCAAAGGTATTCCAAGGCTTATCAATACGCTTTGTGACAGAATCTTATTATATGGGTATTTAGAAGAACTTTCAGTTATTGACCTTAAAAGTATAAAACACGTAATCAAGGAGATTGAAGCTGATTACAACTCTATTTCTACAGATGAACAAGCCGTAGTAGATAAAACTGACGATAACCATCACCTAAACTCAGTACAGCCACTAGCTCAAGATCAAAACCAAAGAATTGATCTATTAGAGAAACAAGTAAAGGATTTAACTCAAACGGTTAATAAAGAGCGTGCTTTACTACGAAAAGCTATTTTAATACAACTTGATTTAGATGATGCTTATAACTAAAAATTGACTTATTTCACATACAAACATCCCAAATGCCAAATAAAACTATAAAGAATGCGATGACAATAGATGTTGAAGACTATTTTCAAGTTTCTGCATTTGAACCTTATATTGATAAAAAAAAATGGGATAATATAGAGCATCGTGTAGAAAAAAACACCCATAAAATTTTAAATACTTTAACTGAGTTTGATACCAAGGCAACTTTTTTCACTTTAGGTTGGATTGCCGAACGATACCCTCTATTAATCAAACGGATAGTATCAGAAGGACACGAACTTGCCTGCCATGGATACGAACACATCAGAGTAACAGAACAAACACCTGATCAGTTTAGAGCGGATATTAATCGCACAAAAAAAATATTAGAAGACCTTGCTGGCAAAGAGGTAAAAGGCTACCGAGCAGCCAGCTATTCGATTAATGCAGACAATTTATGGGCACATGATATTTTAGCTGAGGAAGGCTTTAAATACAGCTCTAGTGTTTATCCTGTCAAACATGATCTATATGGTATTCCTGATGCCCCACGATTTTGTTATCAGCCTCTCGCTAATTCTAATTTTTTAGAAATTCCAATAACAACAGTAAAAATTGGGCAAAAAAACTTTCCTTGTGGCGGTGGCGGTTTTTTTAGATTTTACCCCTATATTTTTTCAAAATGGGCATTTCGTTATATTAACTCCAGCAATCAATCAGCAATATTTTATTGCCACCCATGGGAAATTGACCCTGACCAGCCAAAGCAACCAGGGATCAACCTTAAAACCAGGTTTAGACATTACTTAAATTTACATAAAATGGAACAACGAATTCGCTATTTATTAACTGATTTTGATTGGGATACGATGGAAAATGTATTTATTAAACGCTAATCCCTACAATTATTTCGCTATTTACTTTAAAGGTTTTAAATGATTAAAATATTAGATGATTCCTCTATTCAGCAATGGGATGAATTTGTTGAAAACTCTTCTTCCGCAACTTTTTTCCACAAAGCCGGTTGGAAAGAAGTGATAGAAAAGGCGTTTGGCCATAAAACTTATTTTTTATATACCGAAGAGCAAGGGAAAATAACCGGAATTTTACCCTTAGTCCATATTAAAAGTTTTCTATTTGGAAATTCTTTAAGCTCATGTGCCTTTTGTGTTTATGGAGGAATTGTAGCTAATGATAAAGAATCTTATCAGCAGCTGGATAAAAAAGCTTGTCAGTTAGCAGAAGAACTTGGTGTTGGCCATTTAGAAATGCGTAATCAAACACAATTAACACCAGACCGCCCACACAAAGAACTTTATGTTACTTTTAGAAAGGAGCTGGCAGAAGATGAAGAAAAAAATATGCTTGCTATCCCTCGTAAACAACGAGCAGTAATAAGAAAAGGCATAAAAGCAGGTCTTGTCAGTGAAATTGACCAAGAAATAGACCGATTTTACCAAGCTTACTCAACCAGCGTAAGAAACCTTGGAACTCCTGTATTTGCAAAGAAATACTTTGCACTTTTAAAACAGGTTTTTAAAGAGCAATGTGAAATTTTAACGGTACTCGATAAAAATGGAATGCTTATAGCTAGCGTTATGAATTTTTATTTTAAAGATGAAGTGCTACCCTATTATGGTGGAGGCACTGAATATGCACGCGCAGTTCAAGGCAATGATTTTATGTACTGGGAAGTTATGCGTAGAGCTGTAGAAAAAGGTATAAAGGTTTTTGATTATGGACGTAGCAAAGAAGGTACTGGCTCCTATCGTTTCAAAAAACACTGGGGGTTTGAGCCAAAACCATTATTTTATGAATTTCATTTAGTTAAATCAGATAGCATTCCAGATATTAACCCACTCAATCCAAAATACCAGATATTTATTGCTGCATGGAAACGCTTACCCTTGTCTGTAAGTCAAGTCGTTGGTCCTTGGTTAGCTAAAGACCTAGGCTAAATACCCAAGATATAGGTTGGGTTAGCGATAGGGGAACCCGACAAGTCTTTGAAAATGGTGGATAACGCTATCGCTAATCCACCCTACAAAAGCAAGAAACATTTAACTTGATAGTATAGCTAAATAAGTCCACTATCGATATGTTTAAATTTAACGGCTAAACGAGTGAGCTCAACATCATTTTTTACTTTTAACTTATCATATAAACGATAACGATAAGTATTAATCGTTTTATCACTGAGTACCAACATATCAGACATTTCTTTAATACTTTTACCTTGTAGTATTAAATTAGTCACTTCAGACTCTCTCTGTGACAGTTTCTTAAAAGGTGATTCATTAGCACCAGGCACCCCCTGAAAAGCAAGGTTACTAGCAACTTCAGAGCATAAATAACGTTTACCTTTATAAACCGTCCGAATTGCAGTTATCATTTCCTCCACAGCCGAACCTTTGGAAATAAAACCTAAAGCCCCTAACTTTAATAACTGCTGAGGAATAGGTCCATCTTTAAGTACAGATAAAGCGATTATTTTAACATCAGGATATCTCTGTAATACTCGCCGACAAGCCTCAACACCGCCAATTCCTGGCATATTTACATCCATCAAAATCACATCTGGTGTAATTTTAGTCAACATATCAAGAGCCCGCTCGCCACAATTAGATACGCCGATGACACTAATATCCTCCTGCGAATTTAGCAACGCTTCAATTCCTGTCCTTACTAATTCATGATCATCAACCAGTAAAACCTTAATCATTCAAAAACCCTAATTAATCATTATCCAATAGTCTTATGATACCTCAATCTAAAGTTTTTCCACAGCACATAGTTACCTCATTACCATACAACTAACATTAGCCTCTAGGTATTTCTAATACCTGCCCTACTTTTACCTGGCTACTTGCCAGTTTATTAACTAATTTAATAGAGCGCATTGTCACACCATAATGATGAGCAACACCCGATAAAGTCTCTCCTCTAGAAACAATATGTTTTTGACTAGCATTTAACGCAATATAAGTACCTTCCGGTGCATATTGATTAAAATAATTAACAATTCCTTTATAAATAGCCTTTGCCATTTTTGACTGATGCCGAGTACTTTTCAGCTTACGCTCTTCAGTAGGGTTGGAAATAAAAGCAGTTTCAACTAAAATAGAAGGAATATCAGGTGATTTTAAAACCATAAAACCAGCCTTTTGCACATGACCTTTATGTAAATTTCCAATTGATTTAAAGTTCTTTAAAACCTTTCCTGCAACCTTTCTACTGGCTTCTTTCGTTGCTGTTTGTGATAAATCCATTAACACAGTTGCCAATATATCATCCTTATCAGTTAAGCTTACCCCCCCCACCAAATCAGCCGAATTTTCATGGCTAGCTAACCAGCGGGCTGCTTCACTGGAGGCCCCGCGATTAGACAAAGTAAACACTGAAGCTCCTTTTACTTTAGCATTTTTAAAAGCATCCGCATGAATAGAAACAAAAAGATCAGCTTTGGCAGCACGCGCAATTTGCATTCGTTTTCTTAGTTTAATGTAATAATCACCCTTTCTGACCATCACAGCCTTCATACCCGGCTTTTTATTAATGAGTACTGCCAGTTTTTTAGCAATTGAAAATACAACCTTTTTTTCCAGCGTTCCTTTGGGGCCATGTGCACCGGGGTCCTCCCCCCCATGCCCAGCATCAATAGCAATTATAATATCCCTTGCGTTATTTTTAACGGTTTTTGTCACCGTATTACTGACTGGTGAGGATTTTTTATTTGTTCCAGTTGACGACTTAACTTTATTATACAAATCAACGACTAAACGATTTCCATAGCCTTTACTCGGTGACAAAGCAAAGCTTTTAGGGGTCACATCGGCTTTTAAATCAACAACAACCCTCAAATCAACCTTATGCCGAACAGCACTGCGTACACGGCTAAATAAGCTATGATTTTTAGGCGGCTGAGGCAGTACTTTTAAAAGTTTAGCTTGTTTAAAATCAATAACTAAACGGGATGGGTTCTTCAATAAAAAAACCTGGTGGACAACAGGAGTTGTTACATCAAAAACCATCCGCGTATGATTAGGTGCAGTCCAATAACGCAAAGAATCAACACGCACAACTTCAGCCTGAACCGTTAAAGCTAGAGTTAGCAACATCCACACAATTATTAATTTTAAGAATTTAAACATATCTATTAACCATAATAATATTCTTGTTTAAATTATAGCACTATGTCATTGTTTTTCCAGTGTAGTATTATATTAGAAAACATTTTTTTATCGACAACATTCAGACTAACGGTCCGCCCCTCACCTTCCACCTCTATAGATAACTCCAAATCCGGCTTAGGTAAAAATCCTTGTCCCAACTCAGCCCACTCAATAAAACAGAGGCTTTGTTGCTCTAAATAATCCCTTATCCCAATCCATTCCAGTTCCTCAGGGTCTTGTACCCGATACAGGTCAAAATGAAATACTTTCCTGCCAGATATATCATATTCTTCAACCAATGTATAAGTTGGGCTCTTAACAGCACCCCTATGGCCCGCAGCTCTCAATAGACCACGCGTTAAAGTGGTTTTTCCTGCGCCTAAATTTCCATTAAGAAAAATCAGACATTTTTCAGGCAATATTCGCCATAATTCGGCACCCAACAACTCAGTTTCATGTTCATTTAATAAACTTATTTTCATCTATTCATCAATTTTCTAATAAAAGGCATTAAATCACTCGCCAACATTCCTCTTTCTCCTTCTGCCTGTGCTGATAAATCAGCCGCCTCACCATGTAAATAAACAGCTATTTTTGCCGCCTGATTTAAACAATATTTTTGTGCAACTAAACCTGCAACCATACCAGCAAGTACATCACCCATCCCACCACTTGCCATCCCAGGATTTCCTGTTGTTGCTATTGTTATCTCCTCACCATTAGCAATCAAAGTACCTGCACCTTTCAACACGACAACACCCGCATATTTTTTTTGTAATTGTGTCACGGCTAAAAACCTATTATTAGCAATATCAGCTGTGGAACAAGCTAATAGCCGAGCAGCTTCACCTGGGTGTGGTGTTAATATCCAGTTATCACGTTGTAATGGTCGTTTAGCTAATAAATTAAGTGCATCAGCATCTATAATTAAAGCCTTATCGCTACTAACGACACAATCAAATAAATCTTGCGCCCATTTTGACTGCCCTAAACCTGGGCCAATAACGACTACAGAAGCCTGGTCTATTAAATGTTTTAATTGATCACCATTATCTACCCCATGACACATTAACTCAGGTCTAGCAATATTAATGTAGCTGGCATGGCTTTTACGTGTTGCAACAGAAACTAAACCTGCCCCTATTCTCTGGCTCGCTTCAGCAGCCAAGCGTATTGCGCCAGTAAAGCCATCATCACCCCCTATTAGCAATACATGACCATAATGCCCTTTATGCGCAGTAAGTAGCCGTTTAGTGAATAAAGGTTGTGATATTAATGTTACAGCTGGGGGTATTGCTTTAAAAATAGCACCAGGTATATCCAAGGAGGAATAAAAAATCTGTCCACAATAATCAGCTGCAACACCGGTAAACATCCCTTGCTTAAGACCAATAAAACTGACTGACCACGTTGCCTTAATAGCACAGCCCATCACAACACCCGTATCAGCATTTAAACCAGAAGGAATATCAACAGCAACAACAGGTATTTCAGACTGATTAATAACATCAATAGCTTCTGCAAACCGACCTAAAACCACTCGATCCAAACCTGTCCCTAATAAAGCGTCAACAATAACACCATCAACTAATTTCAAACTCTTTTCAAAGCCAAGTAACTGTCCACTCGCAGCAATATAATCCTGATATGCTGTAATTGCATCGCCTTTCAATTTATCAGGATTAGACAAACAATAAACCTTAACATCTAGCCCTGCTTGCCTCGCTAATGTGGCAACCACATAACCATCGCCGGCATTATTACCTGCGCCACAAAAAACAGTGATAGCCCTAGCTGAGTAATGCTTCTGAATTAAATCAAAAACCACCTGTCCTGCTTTATGCATAAGATCAATGCCAGGAATAGCATAATCCTCAATAGCCATGCGATCCATTTCTCTTACTTGCTCAGCTAAATATAAATTATTCGGTAAATTCTGCATGGGTTTAGTTAAAATAGTCGTTTAAGTCTGTATTATATTTCCATCTCTCTTATGTACAAAATAAACTCACAAAACAACGCAGAACTGGCTGTCAAAATAAAACAATGGGGAAAGGAGTTAGGGTTTCAACAAACCGGTATTACAGATACCAACCTACAAACAGCTGAGACCCACCTACACAACTGGGTCGCAAAAGGGTTCCACGGCACTATGGATTATATGCATAAACATGGCCTAAAAAGAAGTCGCCCTGCATTATTAGTTGAACAAACTATAAGCATTATTTCTGTGCGCATGGGTTACTTACCAGAAACAGCAGATATAATACAACAAACATTAGATAGCCCTATTACTGCGTTTATCTCCCGTTACGCATTAGGCAGGGATTACCATAAAATTATGCGTAATAAACTGCAAAAACTAGCAAAAAATATAGAATCAGAATATGGACAGTTTGGTTACCGTGCATTTGTTGATAGTGCACCCGTTCTAGAAAAAGCCATAGCAGAAAAAGCAGGCCTAGGTTGGATAGGTAAACACTCAAATATCATTAACCGTAAAGCAGGATCCTGGTTCTTTCTAGGGGAAATCTATACCAATATTCCTTTACCAACAGATACAGCAGTCACTAATCATTGTGGAAACTGTGTAGCTTGTATAGATATTTGCCCCACCCAGGCCATTGTTGCTCCCTACCAGGTTGATGCACGCCGATGTATCTCATATTTAACCATAGAATTACACGACTCAATTCCAGAACATCTACGTACCTCAATTGGTAATAGAATTTATGGCTGTGATGATTGCCAGCTTATTTGCCCCTGGAACCGGTTTGCCAGGCTGTCAACAGAAAAGGACTACAATCCTCGCTACAACCTAAATAATAGCCAGTTAACCGAACTATTTAGCTGGACTGAAAGTGAATTCCTCAAAAAGATGGAGGGATCAGCAATTAGACGTATCGGTTATACTCGCTGGCTTAGAAATATTGCAGTCGCATTAGGAAACAGCCAAGCATCAGAATCTGCTATTAGTGCATTATTAAAAAAACAAAACCACCAATCAGAAATAGTAAAGGAACATGTGGACTGGGCATTAAAGCAACATAAACCATGTAGGGGCACTCATTAGTGGGTACCTGCGCTTTTATTATCAATTATTGTGATTAAAACCACATGGGATTAAGGGCAACCACAAGGGATTGCTACAATTATCAACTCTATCAACTTCTAAAGTTTGGCTGGGCGTTGACTTATCTTATCGCATACTTCTTAACTGGTTTGCAACTTCTGACTTTATACAGCTCAACCCGTGTAAAATTTGTTGATTAAGACGTTACACAGTAAGTGCTCAATAAAGCACGTACTTGCCCTATTGATCGGATTTAGCCACAGTATTTTTTGGTATATTTTTGAAGTTTCAACTCTCTACAACCAATTTATTTAATTGGTCGGGACGGCGGGATTCGAACCCACGACCCCTACACCCCCAGTGTGAAAATACCACTTTCCAGCCTGTTTCAACCAACACCAAAAACACACCTTAAAGCACTATCACCACTGAATTTGTTGCACATAATTACAATTAAGCATATCATTCAATTTCACCCAGTTTTAAAAGCTGTTTTCAGCTAGTTTTTCAGCTAGAATTTTAAATATAATCGAGAAAATACAACGGTTACAGCGATTTTAGCCAAAAACGTTTCAGCTAGAAATAAAAAAAGCCTGATGTGCTACCAACACAATCAAGCTTAACCATTATTGATAATTCAAGAGGTATCAACATGGCAAATAAGATTATACCACCACCAAAAGGCTTAACTGATGGCTTTATTAGGCATTTAAAACCCCAAGGCAAACAATATGAGGTTTCAGATAAAGCCTGCGCAGGCTTATGTATTCGTGTTGGTAATTCAGGAAAAAAATCATTTATTTGGTACTACCGAGAGCCAGAAACCAATAAACGCAGGATGAAGACATTTGGCAGATATGGCTTAGGTGACGATCAACTAACTTTATCAGCCGCGCGAAAAGCATTAGAAACAGCAAAAACCAAACATGATGCAGGAGAACTCAACAGTGTTTCCGATGTTCCTAAAACTGTTTCTGAATTATGCGATGTCTTTTATAAAAAACGAATACTTCCACACCTTCGAAGACCTGATTCAGTTTTGCAGGTAATTGACCACGACATAAAACCGACCATTGGCACTAAGGACATAAAAACCATTAGCACCGTGGCTTTAACTAAATGTATTGATATTGTGGTGGAGCGTGGAGCAGTTTCACATGCTGGCAAAGTAACCGCCATATTAAAACAGCTCTTCAAGTTTGCTGAGGGTAAAGGCTATATTGACCGATCCCCTGCTTATTCACTAGATAAAAAGGATTTAGGCATAGTTTTAGTAAGGCGTGAACGCTGGCTAGAAGCGCATGAAATAAAGCCTGTTTGGGACGTAATAAGCAATCAACCCAAATTATCTTTACCCGTAAAAAATGGATTAAAAATCCTGCTACTCACAGGCGTTAGAACAGGCGAATTAATAAAAGCAAAATGGGAGCATATCAACTTTGAAAAAAAAGAATGGTTTATTCCCAAAGAAAATACAAAAACATTGCAGGAATGGACAATTCCTTTAACTCCTAAAGCCATGAGCCTAATTGCTGAATTGCAGGGGCTTGATTCTGATTATGTATTTTGTGGCATTAATGGAATGATAAGCGATAAAGCAATGGGGCGTGCCATGCGTAGGTTATTTAAAATAGGCGCGTTAGATATTGAGCCAGTAAGACCGCACGATTTTAGGCGTACTGTACGAACGCATTTAGAAAAGCTTAACGTAGCTCCACATATCGCGGAAAAGTGTCTTAATCATTCACTAGGTGCGATTAATGCCGTTTATAACAAAAACACTTATCTTAAAGAAAGACGGGGAGCGTTAGAGCGTTGGGAGCAATTTTTAATGCTACAAGTAAACCCTCAACAAAATGTTACTCATATCAGACAAGCCAGCTAATATATAAATACACTATAGGAGATTTAACCATGCAAACTTTAGAACTTAAAGACAATGTAGCCACCCAGCTTAAACAAGTGGCAGAACAAGCCCACATTTCAACGGGGGACTTAATAGAACAATTACTAAGTCAATATATAACAAAAGAAAAACAGCCCCAGCAATTAACAGATATTATTGAACAACTACCCGAAATAACTGCATTCAAAGGTGACCCAGTAGAAATTCAACGGAAAATGCGTAATGAATGGAGTTAAATACTTATTAGATACCAATATCATTATTGGCATGTACGAGCGCAACCTAGCTGTTATTAATTTATTTAAAGAAAACATGACGGCTATTACTGAATGTGCCTATAGCTCAATCACTCGCATGGAATTATTAGGTTTTCCAGATATTACACAGCGTGAAATTAAAATAATATCATCATTACTGGAACAAATGACCTATATAGGCGTTGATAGAAATATTGAGGATAAAACCATCCACTTAAAACAACAGCACCGCATAAAACTACCTGATGCCATTATTCTAGCAACATCAATAACCTACAACATTGAGCTATTAACGCTAGATAAAAAATTAGCAAACAAACTATAATCAATTTACCAGTCTAGCTCGACGGAGCGAAAAGCGGACTCATTCCCCGTTTGACTGGTTACCCATACGAATGACAATACTTTGAATGATGTGTTACTGATGAATAACGACAACACCCCAGAAGAAAGAGCCGAACTTATAACCGACTATTATGAAGAGTTATTAAATAAACCCGACCCAACCATCATAGAGCGGGCATTAAAAAACACCCATGCAGAAATCATACACGAAATAAAAAAAGTATCTGATAACGATTACAGAAAAATAGAACGAATTGTAGAGTTATTTTCTAAGTCAAAAGAACCATCAACCATCAACAAAGACATTGAACAATATCAATCTTTGTCAGATGCATTTGCTCTTTCAGAAATGGCTTTAGAAGAGTTATTAGATGGAAATGAGTATATAGCATTAGATCGCGACCAAGTCGCTAATCAAATTTTTGGGAGCTATTCGGGGTATAACCTTAAAGAGAAATTAGCCATTATTGAGTTGAACAAATACACAAAAGCACCTCACGAAAAGCAAAAACAAACTAATGACTATTGGAGTCCTTACAGAAAAAAATTCAATAATTATATTAATGAAGGAAAAACTCAATCAATTGCCATAAACGAAATAAGAAAACTTATTATAAAAGACTGTTCATGGCCTAAGAAAAAACCAATAAAAGGTAGTTTTCCTAATAGAGCAACACTATTCAGGCAACTAGTGTCTAAGAGAGAATGATGCATACAGTAGTTTGCACATGCATAAAGCAGTTTGCAACACAACTTGTTAAGTGATTGTTTTGATTAGCCAAAAAGCATGGAATAATTATTAGTATCTTATTTCAATCAGGTGCTAAAAATGCAAAACAAAGAAAACCGTAATCTCATTTCAACGAAACAAGTTAGGGCGCAAACAGGGCTCTCTTCAACAAGTCTATGGCGCAAAGCTAAAGCTGGTCTATTCCCTTCCCCCGTTTACATTGGCTGTAAAAAGTTTTGATACCAGCATCAAATTGATAATTGGCTGACTGATAACTTAGCCAGTGAACCTAGTCACAATAACTTAAATCTTCACACATACAATGAGTTAGCTACTAAGCTGGATAACTCCATGCTAGGGGGGAAGTAATGGAAACTTTACCCACTAAAGTGGATTATTTCAGTAATAGCTTGGCTGTTATTGATAGCAATCATAAAAAAATAACAATTAACTCACGTTCTATTGCTCTTGAAATGGGTAAAAGAAATGGTGATATAAACAAAAAAATTCGTTATCTAATCAAAAAAGGGCTAGTAGATGAGGGAAATCTTTCCCCCACCTATTATGTAGATTCATCAAATAGAAAACAAAAATCCTACGATTTAGACGAAGAAACAGCCTGTATATTGATTACTAAGTCAGCTCAAAACTGTATGGGTTTTCTGCCAAGAAACTGTACTGGTTTTCTGCCAAACTATTTTTATACGAAAAAACAGCCACCACTAGCAATGGCATACCTTGTGGCAATTATCGAAAAAGCATCAACGCGTGCGCGTGCGCCTAGTAATATCTATGTCAGCCCACTTAAAGGATGAAGTAAGCACCTGTAAACGAATAACCCACAAGCCAACACTCACTTATAACGGAACGACATATCAAATAAATAATGCAGGCAATAAAAAGCTACCACTATTTGCCGCTGATTTAAAAAGTATGATTAATCAGTTTGAAATATGTCATAAAAAGTTTGGTCGATTATTGATGGTTAGAGTTGATTTGCATACCCCCATATTTGCGCTGAATAATGACTACATGAGTCGGTTTATGAATAGGCTGATAAAAGCCTTGAAATATAAATATCAGCTTAATGACGTTGGTTACGCATGGGCGTGTGAGTTTCATGGTGATGGCAAAGGACAGCATTACCATCTTGCCCTATTCATTAATGGAAATGTTATTCGCAATACAAAGCTAATCCGCCCACTGATCGACAAACTATGGAGACATCCCGTAGAGGGCTATACAGCAAAGTTTGAAACTGAATGCCAACATGACAATAAAAAGAAACGCCATTTTATGCTTATTGATTCAGGATCGGCAGCAAAGGAGGCTGTCTACTGGTTGAGTTATTTAGCAAAAAGAAGAGGCAAGCTGCAAAGAAAAAAGCAGGTAAAAGACTTTTCAACATCAAGAATAAAATACACTACGAAAACATAAATTATGAATACAGAAATTAAATCAACAGAAACTAATACAGCAATGGCAGCAGTACGCCATGAAATCGAATTAGAACACCAATACAAGCAAATTGGGTTAGCGTTTAACCTTAATGAGCTGATGCTAGGCGATGGAAAATACCAACAATTCA
>CAYYNM010000031.1:0-11834 GCA_964472945.1 uncultured Methylomarinum sp.
GGTGGGTATATTATTTGTTACTGACTCCCTTATGTGCAGTTTTTGTTGTTAATTATTTAAAGTGACTTGCAAGAAAAATTGAACATGAGACTGCTTGCAATAAATAATCTAGCGAGTCTTTTTGTCCGCCTTCAGTGCTACAGCTTCGGTTGCATAGTTTGCTATGCGCCCTTTGTTGCATCACTGAAGGCAAACAAAAATTTGGGTGGGTTATTTATTGTCAGTTGCCTTAATAGCATATTTAACCCGCTACCATTTATCGAATTACGGCCAAGTCTCTACAAATAATGCAAAAAAAAGCCAGATAAAAATTATCTGGCTTTTTTGCTTTTACTTTAAACGCATCTATATTAAAAATATTGAAATTACCAATATATTTTTTAGTATATGATTAAACTAATAGCTATTTTTTATTAGTGGCTAAAAACTTAGCCCAATTTTTCTTTAATGCGTGCTGCTCTACCTGTTAAGTTACGTAGATAATAGAGTTTAGCTCTACGGACTGCGCCGCGACGATTGACTTCGATATTACCAATCATTTTGCTATGTGTTTGAAAAACACGTTCAACACCGACACCATGAGAAATTTTTCTAACGGTAAACGCAGAGTTTATACCACGGTTACGTTTTGCAATAACAACACCCTCATAAGCCTGTAATCTTTCACGATTACCCTCTTTAACTTTAACTTGAACGGTGACTGTATCACCTGGTCCAAAGTTAGGAATATCAGTTCTTAATTGCCCTGCATTGATTTCATCAATAATATTTGTCATTACCTTACCCTATAAACATCAATTTTATAAAAAGGATATAAAGGCTTAGTCCGACTTATGCGCTTCATTCCTAAATTCTTTTAACAAAGCAAGTTGCTCTGTTGTTAATTCTATTTTCTTTAATAAATCTGGTCGTCTTAATTCTGTTCGCCCTAAAGCTTGCTTCATTCGCCAGCGTTCAATAGCCTGGTGGTTGCCGCTTAGTAATACTTTAGGAACTGACCCCATAGCATTCTCTTCTGGACGAGTAAAGTGTGGGGTATCTAACAGGCCGTTCATAAATGAATCCTGCTGGGCAGAGTTTGAATCACCTAAAACCCCAGGAACCAGCCGAGTTATTGAGTCAATAACAACCAAAGCAGCTAGTTCACCACCACTGATAACATAATCACCTAAAGACCACTCATCATCACAAACAGCATCAATAAAGCGTTCATCAATTCCTTCGTACCTTCCGGCAACTAAAATCAACTGAGAAAACTGACTTGCATTTATTAATAACTCTTGTGTTATTTGTGTTCCTTGAGGGCTTAAATAAACAACTTTACAGTCAGTATTTTTATTTTTTAATTTAGCATCATTAACCGCATCAGAAAGTGGCTGGCACTTCATTACCATGCCAGGACCACCACCAAATGGGCGGTCATCAACAGTTCGATGTCTGTCATCGGTGTAATCCCGTGGATTCCACACAGACAAACCAACAATATTCTGCTCTATTGCCTTGCCTGTTACTCCATAACGGGAGCCTTCCAGGATCATATCTGGAAATAAGGTGATCACATCAAACTGCATATTATGCTAAAAACTTCAACTGATCATTAAAACTCAGGATCCCAATCAACAATTATTTTATTGTTATTAAGATCAACCGTTTTAATCACTTGCTCATTTATAAAAGGTATCAGCCGTTCTTGTTTGTCATCTTTTACAACTAGCACATCATTTGCGCCTGTTTCAAGAAGGTGGTCAATCTTGCCTAAATTAATACCTTGCTCAGTTTCCACTATTAAACCAATAAGGTCAGCCCAGTAATACACACCTTCTTCAGTTTCTGGTAATTGATTTTTATCAATTAATATTTCCCAGCCACAATATGATTCTGCATCAGTTCGATCGGTGACACCATCAATAAGAGCAACAACGGATTTACCTTGCCGCTTCCCATTAATTAGCTTTACTTGCTTTACTTCATTGCCTTTTTTTAATGTCCAAGGAGAATAGCTTATAATATTTTCTCTTGGGTCAGTCAGTGAAAAGACTTTAACCCAGCCTTTAATCCCAAATACGCCAGATATTTCTCCAACGCTAATGAGTTCACTACCAGACAAGCTTAAGCTGCAACCTTACTTGCATCTTTTAGCAATTTTGCAACACGATCAGAAGGCTGTGCGCCGACAGATTTCCAATAGCTAATGCGCTCATCATTTAAACGTAATGACTCTTCATTACCACGTGCAAAAGGGTTAAAAAAACCTAAACGTTCAATATAACGACCATCACGACTGTTTCTGCTGTCTGTGACAACAACGTGATAAAACGGACGATTTTTAGAACCACCTCTAGCAAGACGAATAGTTACCATGTAAATACCTTAAAAAAACATTCAATCAAAATTCAATCCGCCTATTTTACGCGAATTTATTAATATGTGAAGAGTAAATTTAAAAAACTTTGTGATTTAATGAATTTAGTTAAAAAACTACATCCTCATTCCGCGCATATTTCCTTTAATTCCTCGCATCATATTTGCCATATTGCCTTTAGAAAATTTCTTCATCATCTTTTGCATCATTTTATGTTGCTTAAGAATTCTATTAACATCTTGCAATTCCTGTCCAGAACCTGCAGCAATACGCTTTTTACGATTACCTTTAATTAAATCTGGAAACCTACGTTCTTGCAAAGTCATTGAGTTTATGACTGCAATTTGACGAGCTAACATTTTATCATCAACTTTCTCTTTAACGCCTTGAGGAACATTTCCCATACCAGGAAGCTTGTCCATCATAGCACCAATCCCCCCCATATTTTGCATTTGCAATAACTGATCTTTAAAGTCATCCAGGTTAAAGCTTTTCCCTTTACTAATTTTTCTGGCTAACTTTTCAGCTTTTTTCTTATCCGCTTTTTGCTCAATCTCCTCAATAAGAGTAAGCATATCTCCCATCCCTAAAATTCGGGAGGCAACACGATCAGGATAAAAAGGTTCCAGAGCATCGGCTTTTTCACCTGTACCCATAAATTTAATGGGTTTACCCGTAATATGCCTAATAGATAAAGCCGCACCACCACGCGCATCACCATCAGCCTTAGTTAAAATAACACCGGTTAAAGGTAACGCCTCATCGAAAGCTTTTGCTGTATTCGCAGCATCCTGCCCCGTCATACTATCAACAACAAATAATGTTTCGACAGGGTTAATGGCTGCATGCAGCTCTTTAATCTCCCCCATCATTTCATCATCAATATGCAACCGGCCTGCTGTATCGACAATAACGACATCAAGAAATTGTTTTTTAGCCGCATCAATAGCATTTGTAGCAATATCGACTGGCTTTTGTGAGGCATCACTTTCAAAGAAAACCAATTCAAGGTCTTCAGCTAGTGTTTGTAACTGCTTAATCGCGGCCGGACGATATACATCGGCACTCACTACCCCGACTTTTTTCTTTTTAGTCAGTTTTAACCATCGTCCCAACTTGGCAACTGTTGTTGTTTTACCTGCGCCTTGTAGGCCAGCCATCAATATAATTGCAGGTGGGTTTGCATTGAGGTTAAGCTCTTCATTAGCTTCCCCCATAACAGCAACCAACTCAGCTTGAACGAGTTTTGTAAGGGCTTGCCCTGGGTTCAAACTACTCTGAACCTGCTTACCCAAAGCACCTTGTTTTACTTTTTCAATAAAATCAGTCACCACAGGCAAAGCAACATCAGCCTCAAGCAAAGCCAAACGTACTTCACGCAGAGCATCTTTAATATTGCTCTCGGTCAGCTTACCCTGGCCTTTTAAATTTTTAAGCGTACTACCTAATCGGTCGGTTAAATTATCAAACATATTTGCATTGTGTGTTGTGTTACTTTAAATAAGACATTTGCCCTATGCGAAATTAGCCCAGTATATTACCATAGGAATAGATAATATACTTATTGTGGGTTCGGACATTTAATAATCAATACTGAATTCAGGCCTTTTAAAGACGCTAAAACATTTAAGATTACACCTTATGACTCCTATAGCACTTGGCATTTCCAGTATTTTTTTATATATATTGAGTACATCTTTAGTTATAAAAGATAGCCTTAAAAACAGCTCTAAAAGATTATCTGTAGCACCTGCATGGTTAGCTGTTTTTTTGCATTTTGGCTATACTGCTAGTCTTTTTATTCAGCAACACGCTTTTAATTTTAACCTATCAAGCACAGCCTCCATTATATCCGCGCTTGTTGCATTATTACTGTTATTAGCAATACTAAATAAACCGGTTGAAAAATTAGGTCTAGCTATTTTTCCAGTTGCAGCTATCTCTCTGTTAATCATGCTGTTTTTTCCAGACCAAGAGCGTGATTTACAAATAAACAGCTGGCAAATGAGTGTGCATATACTTAGCTCAATTATTGCCTTTAGCCTGTTAAATATAGCGGCCTTACAAGCTATTTTTCTTGCCATTCAAGAACAGCAATTACGTACACACCCACCTAAACGGTTTATTCAAACTTTGCCACCCTTGCAAACTATGGAATCATTACTGTTTCAAATGATTGCCATAGGCCTGCTCTTTTTAACCGTTTCATTAATTAGCGGTTTTGTTTTTATAGAAGATTTATTTGCTCAGCACTTAGTTCATAAAACAATACTCTCTATCATTGCCTGGTTTACTTTTTCTGCATTATTACTAGGCAGGGTTAAATATGGCTGGAGAGGCCAAACCGCCGTCAAATGGACCCTGACTGGGTTTAGCTTATTATTACTGGCTTATTTTGGTAGTAAATTTGTGCTGGAAGTTATTTTACACAGAACCTAAACTGAATTAAATGGATCTATCCAATATGAAACTTGCTGATAAAAACCTTATCGCTGACGATGTTCGAATGAGGGGTTTTAGACAACGCGCAACGACTGATGAAGTCTTAGAGTGGCTAAACCAGCAATCAATTGAATTAGCTGAACAATTAATCCCTATTCAGCAAGCAGCTAATAGAGTGCTTAGCCATAATATTGTGAGTGAAATTAATATACCTGGCTTTCCACGGTCAATGATGGATGGTTACGCCATTATTGCTGCCGATGCTCAAGGCTCTTCTTCATATAACCAATTACAACTAGAGGTAATTGGAAAATCTATGCCTGGTAAAGGAACTAAAACTAAAGTGAGTTCAGGTGGTGCCATTAGAATTATGACGGGTGCCCCTATTCCAGAAGGAGCCAATGCGGTTATACCGGCTGAAAATGTTGAAATAATGGGTAACGCATCTATTTTGATTATGGAAAGCGTTGCAGAGGGCAGAAATATTGGCCGTGCCGGTGAAGATATTAGTGCAGATTCAATCATACTAAAGCAAGGCCGTAAACTTCGTCCGCAAGATATTGCTCTACTCGCATCCATTGGTAAAAAAGAAGTGACCGTTAGGCATCAGCCTCGCATTAATATTGTGGTGACAGGCAATGAAATATTAGCGGTTGGCACTAAGCCCACTGGCTTTCAAATCACCAATTCTAATGGCCCAATGCTTGAAGCTCTTAGCAATAGAGATGGTGCAATTATTACCTCTTCATACACCATTGCAGATGATCCTGATGCTATTGAAAAAGCCATGCTTGCCGATTATGATATTTTATTAATCACTGGGGGCACCAGTGTCGGTGAAGAAGACTTTGTTCCCTTATTATTAGCTAAATTAGGCAAACTCTCTTTCCACGGCATTACCATGCGCCCTAGTCGTTCAACAGGCATGGGGACTATTGGCAGGAAATATGTATTTTTACTGTCAGGCAACCCAGTTGCTTGCTTATGTGCTTACGACTTTTTTGCGGGTCGGTTTATTCGGCAACTTACAGGGCATAAATCACACTGGCCTTATCAATCTACTCGCAAAAAATTGAAATATAAATTATCCTCAATGTTAGGTCGAACCGACTATGCCCGAATTCGCATATCTGCGGATGATACGGTCGAGCCTATTGCAATTAGTGGAGCCGCTATTATTAGCTCAACTACTCAAGCAGATGGTTTTGTTATCATCCCTGCTAACAAAGAAGGTTATGCGGCCAATACTGAAGTTGAAGTTTTTCTTTATGACTAATCAGCTTATCCAATATCAATTGAATCTTCCTGGCATTTCCACTTAAATAATGGCTCAACAAAAACAATTTCTCGATGTAATTAGCCCAGATTTAGCAAAATCTCGTTTTGAATCGGCAATAACTCTTAATCCAGCAGAAGAAGTTATTAATTTAAACCAAGCGCTAGGCTGTACCTTAGCCCGAGATATAAAGGCTAAAGTTAATGTCCCTTCGTTTGACCGCTCTAATCTGGATGGCTTTGCTGTTAAAGCTATAGATACAATTGGTGCTGAAGAGTACAGCCCTGTTCAGCTACAATTAATTAATGAATCAATATCCGCAGGAGCCACACCCGACAATGAAATAATGCCTGGGTTTGCCATCTCAATAGCAACGGGAGGTATGTTACCGAGAGGGGCGGATGCTGTTGTTATGGTTGAGAATACTGATATTCGTGATAAGCAACTGCTTATATCAAAAGCGGTTAGCCCTGGCTCAGGCATTGCATTTACCGGTACTGATGTATCCAGCGGACAAATTATTCTTTATCAAGGCGACGTACTTACTAGCAGAGAAACAGGCATATTAGCGGCGATTGGTGAAACCAAAATTTATGTTTGGAAACAGCCCAAAGTGGCTATTATCTCTACAGGTAATGAGATTATAGCCCCTGGTCAAGCTATGACCCCGGGAAAAGTATTTGATTCTAATGCTCGTATTATTGCTGATGCAGTCAGAGAGCTAGGTGGAGAACCTATTGAATTAGGCATTGCTGCTGATAATCTAGAGCAATTAAAGAATAAGCTAACGCAAGCATTATTAATTGCTGATATGATCATATTATCTGGCGGCACCAGCAAAGGCGAGGGTGACTTATCTTATCAAGTTGTTTACCAACTGGATGACCCTGGCGTTATTGTTCATGGTGTTGCCTTAAAACCGGGCAAACCCATTTGTCTGGCAGCAAGCCAAGGCAAGCCCGTCATTGTTTTACCAGGCTTCCCCACCTCGGCAATTTTTACTTTCCATGAATTTGTTGCACCTGTTATTCGTCAATTAGCGGGCCAGGCTCCCACCCGGTGTAGCAAAGTAACGGCTGAGCTTTCAGTCCGAGTTAACTCAGAAATTGGCCGAGCAGAATTCCTTCTTGTTCGTTTGCTAGAAAACTCTCCAACAACGGATAACAAACCTGCAAAGTTAGCGGCCTACCCAATTGGTAAAGGCTCTGGTAGTGTTACTACCTTTAGTCATGCTGATGGTTTTGTGCGTATTGGCCAGCATGTTGAACTGATAGAATCAGGCACTGAAGTAGAAGTACAACTTATTAGCCCAGATACCAAAGCAGCTGAACTGGTTATTATTGGCAGTCATTGTATGGGTCTTGATTTAATAATGAGCTTATTAAAAAGAAAAGGTATTCAAGTGCGCTTTATGTCGGTAGGTTCTTCGGCAGGCCTTAATGCAGTAAAAAGAGGTCAATGTGATATTGCAGGTATGCATATTTTCAACCCCTTAACGAACAGCTATAACCTGCATTGTGTGACTGACGACTTATGTTTAATTAAAGGCTACCGTAGAAAACAGGGCCTTATTTTTAGAAAAAATGACGCTCGGTTTACCGGGAATAATATCAAAAAAGTTGTCAAGAAAATTAAAAATGATCCCTCTTGCCTCATGATTAATCGCAACTTGGGTAGCGGTACTAGAGTATTAATTGATCAGTTACTTGATGGAAGCAAACCAAATGGCTACCTTATCCAAACCAGCAATCATCGTGCTGTTTTTGCCGCTATCCAACAAAAAAGAGCTGATTGGGGTATAGCTATTCAACCCTTAACAGAAGAAAATACAGGCTTTCTAGCTATTCAGGATGAATATTATGATTTTATGGTTTCAGAATCTAAATTACAAAAAAGATCTGTACAAGTCTTTATCCAGCTCCTTAAAGATAAAACTGTACAGGCTTCGCTAGCTGAACTAGGGCTAAAAACTGATATGGATAGTGGTACTCTTTTGTAAAAAAGTCTTCTGCTAGAAAAAACACCAAGGGACTTGTGATTAGAAACTCCACTCTTAAACGAAATACATGATACTTTGAAAAAACTCGGCATAATCATCAGCTTTATTTTTTTTATAAACCCTCATTTAGCGAACGCAACAGAAGCAGTCATTCTCTATGCAGCGGCCAGCACCAGTAATGCAATTAACGAAATTGTGACTCAATTTAACCAAACAACACCGAATATAAAAGTAAAGGTATCCTTTGCTTCCTCTTCCACTTTAGCCAAACAAATAGAAGCGGGAGCACCTGCTGATATTTATATATCAGCCAACCCAAACTGGATGGACTATTTACAAAAACGCCACTTAATTGTTAATAAATCACGTAAAAACCTGCTAAAAAATCAAATAGTCCTTGTTACACCTAAAGGAAAGCAGATAGCAGTTAAAATGAATAGCCACTTTGATTTTGCAAAACAATTAACAGGTAAACTATGTCTTGGTGATACCGCACACGTTCCTGCTGGTATTTATGCCAAACAAGCACTCGTTTCGCTAGGCTGGTGGAGCCAGGTAAAACCCCAGGTAGTGGGCAGTTCAGATGCCCGTGCATCACTCGCCCTGATAGAAAGAGCTGAATGTGCCGCGGGTATTGTTTATACAACAGATGCAAATGCTTCTAATAAAATCAAGTTAATAGCTAAATTCCCGAGCAACACGCATAAGCCTATCGTTTATCCTGTGGCTTCAATAGCCCCAGAAAATCATGCCGCCCATATCTTTTTACAATATCTAAGCAGCTCACCAGCAACAAAAATTTTTAATCAATATGGCTTTGGCACAAAATAATAAGGCACTTTAATGTTTGAACTTTCCCCAGAAGAATATTTGGCCATGATGCTCTCCTTAAAAATAAGCCTATGGAGTGTTGGGATTACTTTAATTCCAGGGGTTTATATAGGCTGGTTACTTGCCAGGTATGACTTTATAGGTAAGTCGTTAGTCGATGGTATTTTACATCTCCCTTTAGTTTTACCTCCTGTCGTTACTGGCTATATACTTTTACTTACTTTAGGGCGACAAGGCTTGATAGGAAAATGGTTATATCAGCAATTTGATATAACCTTGGCTTTTAGCTGGAAAGGTGCGGTATTAGCCACTGCATTAATGAGCTTTCCATTAATGGTTCGCTCCATTCGACTCTCTATTTCAGCTATTGATATACAATTAGAACAAGCTGCCAAAAGCTTAGGTGCTAGTTCGATCAACTGTTTTTTTAGCATTACTCTACCCTTGGCTATTCCAGGTATTATCACAGGGTCAATTCTTGCTTTTGCTCGAAGCCTAGGTGAATTTGGTGCAACCATTACTTTTGTAGGCAATATAGAAGGTGAAACACGCACCCTACCTTTAGCTATATATAGTTATATTCAAATGCCAGGTGGGGCGGAGTCAGCCCAAAGACTGCTTATAATTTCTGTTATTATTGCTCTGGCCGCTTTATTATTCAGTGGCTTTATTGAGCAACGAGTAGCCCCTTGGGTTAAGAGGTAAATAATGTTATCTGTTGACTTACAGCTTCAACAAGGCTCCTTTACACTTAATGCCAAATTCTCATTAGAAAATTCTGTAACCGGTTTGTTTGGTTCATCTGGCTCAGGTAAAAGCACTTTATTAAGTTTAATAGCAGGCTTAAAACAACCTGGTAATGGCTGGATTAGACTCAATGGGAAATATTTATATTGTCAGTCAAAAAACATTAACCTTCCAGCCAATAAGCGAAAAGTTGGCGTGGTATTCCAAGATAACCAACTGTTCCCACATTTAACGGTCATGCAAAATTTGGCCTATGGCTACAACCGAACGGTTAAAAGCCTGCGCCGCTTTGAAGCAGCAGAAATCATTGACTTATTAGAAATCTCTCATCTATTAGCTAAACGCCCGACCCAATTATCAGGTGGAGAAAAACAACGTATTGCTTTAGGTCGGGCTCTGTTAGCCTCACCACAACTACTATTATTAGACGAACCCCTTGCCTCTTTGGATAAAGGTTTAAAAGAACAAATATTACCTTTTTTAAAAAGAGTCAAAGACGAACTTAAATTACCAATGATTTATGTTAGTCACTCCATAGAAGAAATACTACATTTAACGGATCACCTTGTTGTTATCAATAAAGGAAAAACGCTAGGTTGTGGACTTTTTTACGACGTTATTAAAGCGAAAAACGTTCAAGACATTGCAGGCTCGATGGGTTTGGAAAACACCATTACAGCCACTATTATTAAGAATGATACAAAATTAGGCTACAGTATTGCTGAAATTAAAGGTCATACATTGTTTCTCCCTTTAGCCGATAAATTATCTAAGGGAGATAGCTGTTATATTTCCATTCGTTCCAATGAAATTGCCATTGCCAAGCATCATATTGCGCATATATCCATTCAGAATCAAATTAAAGGAGTAATTATTAACTATACAAAAAAAACCAGCGGAGTATCGCTTAATATTGATATTGGTACGACTCTAATAGTAGATATTACCTCTAAAGCTTTTTCTGAATTAGGGTTGAATCAAGGTAGTGAGGTGTATTGTTTAATTAAAGCACAATCTTTTTCTTTTTTAGGCAAGGCTGGATAAGCTGTTTTTATTGATCAAATCAAACAGTGCCCCTTCTGCGATTCAATCGTTAAAGGTCGCTTTCCTGTGAAACCAATATCTTGGGCTCTGCTATCCGCATTGAAGTCACGGATTCAGGTATCAGACTGTGTTTTCGAGCAGAAATTTATGCGCATGCTTATTGCCGAATATCGAGCTATCTGCAAACAATGGCTAATAAAGGTTATAATCCGTTGATTGCTATTCAAATGGCTCTTGCTGGTGAAAAGCTTGATGGGGGCGAGTAGTTACGATTTTGTTATTCTTATGTTTTTTAAATAATTATAGATCATAAAAGTAAAGTGACCCGTAGGGGCAATCCCTTGTGGTTGCCCTGATCGCAGGGCAAATAAAAACCTCATCAAGTTGGTAGGGTGGGCAACGCTTTTCTGCCCACCACAATGCTGTGATACTGTGGTATAAAAGGTGGGCAATAGAGCGTTACCCACCCTACAGGGCTAATCCTGTGATACAAATGGTGGGCAGAAAACGTGGACTACCTTACATTAGACAGGCTCTCCACTCTGCTCCAGAATGATCATATCCGATGATCCCGCCCAATCTGCTGAATAAATCCCCTGAGCAACATCACGATGAAAAGTCGAATAAGGCCAATCCTTAACACACGATACTAAGTTATGCTTAACAGGGTTAATAGCAATATAGTCCATATGGCGGTTATAATCTAAATCTGTTTTAATGCAATGCTCCCAATAACGACGCTGCCAAAAAGTAGCTTCACGGTGCTTGCTTTTTGATGCCGTCATCCAATCAGCACGATGATAATGGCTAGAACACTCCAGGGAAACTTTCCTTTTTATAATACTCCAGCGTTTAGAGTAATCAGCATCACCTGGCGGTAATGTCCAGATACAATGTAAATGCTCAGGCAATAAAACCCAGGCCTCAATCGTAAAGGGGTAACGCGCCCGAACCGTTTTAATAGCATCCCGCAAAACCGAGCGCACCAGAGGATCACATAAAACCGGACGACGACGATAGGTCACCAGAGTAAAAAAATAAGTTGCCCCCGGAACAATAACACGCCGGTAATCTGACATTCCCAAGCTCCTTAACATAAATCGCAGGTGGGCAACGCTTTTCTGCCCACCATA